>JAJYQY010000059.1 GCA_021794385.1 Pseudomonadota bacterium
TGATCCGGAAGATCAGGTCCTGCAGGAGGGGCTGGCGCGGGTGATGGCCTTTCGCGACTGGCGCGCGGAGGAGATGGGCCGATTACTGGCGGGACAGGGTATTGCCGATGCGGCCGAGGGTGCGCGGAGCTTGGCCGGCAGCCGCATGGTGGGACGCACCCACTTTGCGCGCTGGCTGGTGCAGCAGGCCTATTGCAGCGACCCGGCCGACGCTTTTGCCCGTTACCTGGGCCGCGGCTGTCGTGCCTATGTGCCCAGCGACTGGATTCCCATGCCCGAAGCGGTGGCGTGGATTCGCCATGCCGGGGGTTTGGCGGTACTGGCCCACCCCGGACGTTACAAGCTGAGCGGGACGCGGCTGCGGGCCTTGTTGACGGAGTTCCGGGCAGAGGGCGGAGCGGGGCTGGAGGTATCTTCGGGCAGTCAGGCGGCAGGGGATCGTGAGCACTTGGGACGTTTGGCCAAAGAGCTGAAGATGGCGGGATCACTGGGATCGGACTTTCATGGGCCCGACATGGGTCATGCGGCCATCGGCCGGCTGTTGCCGCTGCCGGATGGGGTGCACCCCATCTGGGAGCGGGCGGGGTTCACGCTCTCCTGAGGAGATGGGCGCGGCAGCCATCCTCCTGGATCCGGCAGTCGGCATCAACCGCCCATGCGCAAGGGGATGCGGCGGCGCCCAAAGCGGCCGACCTGGCTGTCGAAGCGCCCGGCGATGGGGTGCTGACAATGGGGGCAATGGCCATCAGGGCTCAGATGATAGCTGAGGATCTCGTACCAGTCCCGCGTGATCAATGGCGCGCCACAGCCGGGACAGTACGTAGTGTCACCCGTGGCGTCATGGACGTTGCCGGTGTAGACATAATGGAGCCCTGCCTCCAGAGCGATCTGCCGCGCCCGGGTCAGGGTGGCAGCAGGGGTGGGAGGCACATCGGGCATCCGGTAGTCGGGGTGAAAAGCGGAAAAATGCAGCGGTACGTCGGGGCCGAGGTGGTCCATGATCCATGCGCATTCGGCTCGGATTTCGGCCTCGGAATCATTGTGGCCGGGAATGAGCAAGGTGGTGATCTCCAGCCAGGTGGAGGTTTCCCGGACGATATATTCCAAGGTTTCCAGCACCGGCGCGAGATGGGCGCCGGTCAGCCGGTAATAAAATTCATCCGTAAAGGCTTTCAGATCGACATTGGCGGCATCCATCTTGGCAAAGAAATCCCGCCGCGCCTCGGCGTGAACATAGCCTGCCGTCACCGCTACTGTCTGGATACCTTGCGCGTGGCAGGCATCGGCGGTGTCCATGGCGTATTCGGCAAAGATGATGGGGTCGTTGTAGGTGAAGGCGACGCTTTTGCAGCCTAGGGCCTGGGCCGTCTGAGCAATGGCCGTGGGGCTGGCCTGGTCCTGCAGGCGGTCCATCTCGCGGGATTTGGAAATGTCCCAGTTCTGGCAAAACTTGCAGGCGAGATTGCAGCCTGCGGTACCAAAGGACAAGACGCTGCTGCCCGGATAGAAGTGGTTCAGGGGCTTTTTCTCGATGGGGTCCACACAAAAACCGGAGGATCGTCCATAGGTGGTGAGCACCATCTCGTCGCCCACCCGCTGCCGGACGAAGCAGGCGCCGCGCTGGCCGTCATTGAGCCGACAGTCGCGGGGGCAGAGGTCGCACTGGATACGGCCGTCCTCCAGCGGATGCCAGTAACGGGCGGGATGCTGCACTTCGAGATTTTCGGCATTTTCGGTATTCATGTTGCCTTCCCGGCGGGAGCCTGGGGCTCGCGCCATTTTTGTACGTGATAACGATAGACTTCGAGTTCCAGCGACCAGAAATCCGGCGGGAGTCCGGCCTTGCGCTTGAGTTGGCGCAGGAATTGTTTGGGCTCCGGCAATTCTTCCCAGACCTGGGGAAGGAAGGTGCCCTGATAGGACCCGTAACGCAGGACGAGGCCATGCCTGCCGGGCTGGATCTGGGTGATCAGGTCCACTTCACTACTTACCGCCAGCCGTTCCAATGGGGACAATACGGACACTTCCACCTGCACGGCAAGCCACTCCCCTGCGCCCAGCGGCGGAAAGCGGGGGTCATGAAAGGCCGCCGCCAGGGCATTGGCGCGGATGTCTTCGGCGAGGGGGCGATGGGCGCTGAGGCTGCCGATACAGCCGCGCAAGGCGCCCCGCTGGTTGAGGGTGACAAAGCTCGCCGCCGGTTCCCGCAGCCAGTTGGCTTCAGGGATCGGTGTCGCGGTCTGGCCCAGGGCCTCGGTGATGGCCGTTCGGGCCAGGCCGAGCAAAACCGGCCCCGCGCTTGCCGGAAGCTGGCCCGGACGGTGTTCCTGAGATGTTTGCTGAGTGTGGTTCATGGTGTTGTGGGCTCCGCAAAGAAGGCAAAGGCCGCGTAGCCGACCACTGCGTCCTGACTCCCGGCGGTATCACCGGAATTGCGCAGATCGAGTAGGCGCGGCTGTAAGTGATGCCGATGGGCGGCCTGCAAGAGGCCGTTAATGGGCGTGGCGCCACAGGCCTGCTCATGATGGATGGGCGTACCGTCGAGGCGCAGGATCTGCCGGACCGTGGCGTTGTCGATGTTGCGCGCCTCGGCATAGGGGTGATAATGGGAAAGGTCCGAGCTAATCAGGATGACGGTTTCCGGTCCACCCCATAGGGCATCGAGAACTTCCGCCACTTCTCCGGGGCTCGCTTCTCCCACGACCAGAGGCAGGATGGACACCTGCCCCAGGACTTCCTGAAGGAAAGGCAGTTGCACTTCCAGGGCGTGCTCCTGCGCATGGGCGATGGGCAACTCCAGGACCTGGGGCAAGTGCGCAATGGCGGCGACCCCGGCGCGATCCACGGGCAGTGCGCCGAGGGGGGTCTGGAAGGCATCCACGCCGGGCAGGGCGATGCCCCGAAAGGGCACGCGATGGGCTGGGCCGAGGATGACGACCCGCTGGATTTTTCCACGGCCCTGGGCCAGCAGACTATAGGCGCTGGCCGCTATGGGGCCGGAATAGATATAGCCGGCGTGGGGGACAATCAGCGCCTTGGGCCATGACGACGCCTCCCGGCCGCTAGGCAGGCGGGCAGCGGCCTCGTGGAGATAGCGTTGCAGGTCTTTGTTCAGAATCGTTGCCTGAGCGGGATAAAAAGCGCCCGCCACGGCGGTTGGTCGCATACGGGTCATGAGCGGTTCCTCCCTGGTTAATGCCTATATCAGGATGCGATGGGTATTTTTCAAGGGCGGGGCGCGTTAAGATGAAAAAATGGCTCTGATCAGGCAGGGCTTGGGCGCAGGCGGGTTTTTACCCGAAGGTGGGGTGGACATGCCCATACATAATGCCGAAGTGGCCGCCGTTTTCAGCAAGATCGCCGATCTGCTGGAAATTGAGAATGCCAATCCGTTCCGGGTACGGGCCTATCGCAACGCGGCGCGGCTGATTCAGGGCCTCAGCCGGGATCTTCGGGAAATGGTGGAACGGGGTGAGGACCTCCGGGAATTGCCGGGTATCGGGGAGGATCTCTCCAAAAAGATCGTGGAGACCGTAGAGACCGGGCACTGCCGTTTTCTGGAGCAACTGGAAAAGCAGGAACCGCCGGCCCTGACGGAACTGCTGCAGGTGCCGGGCCTAGGGCCGAAGCGGGTGAAGGCATTGTGGCAGGCCTTGCAGGTGGAGAGCCTGGAAGATCTGGCCAGTGCCGCCCGGGCGGGAAGGATCCGCGCGCTCCCGGGCTTTGGCGAAAAGACCGAGATGCGCATTCTGGAGCTCCTTACCGCGCATCTCTCCCGGATCCCGCGCGTCTCCATCGCCCAGGCCGCTCCGGTGGCCGAGGATTTGTTGCGTCTGTTACGGAGCGTTCCCGGCGTGCAGGAGGCGGTGGTGGCCGGTAGCTTTCGCCGCGGGCAGGAGACGGTGGGCGATCTCGATCTCGTGGTCACGGCCCGGCCCGACAGTCCGGTGATGGAGCGCTTCGTTCACCACGAGGACGTGGCGGAAATCTTCGCCCAAGGCCCTACCCGCGCCACTATCGTCCTGCGCTCCCATCTGCAGGTGGATCTGCGGGTGGTGGCGGCGGAATCCTTCGGCGCCGCCCTGCATTATTTCACCGGTTCCAAGGGCCATAATATCGCCATCCGCCGCCGCGCTCAGGGGCTGGGGCTCAAGGTCAATGAAT
>JAJYQY010000014.1 GCA_021794385.1 Pseudomonadota bacterium
TAGGCCTTGTCCTGCCGCTGGCGTGGGAAGAAGCCAGGGAGACTTGGCGCTCGGCGGCATGGATCTTTCGCCGCAGCCGGCTCATCCTGATCCCCGGCGATTCGCCCCTGGGCCTGCGCCTACCCCTTGATGCCCTGCCCTGGATAGCCGAGGAAGACCGGGAGTTGCGCCCCGAGGTGGACCCCTTTGCGCCGCAAATGCCGCTGGCCGATAGCCGGGACGAGGTGGCGGCACGCTATCGCCGCTTCGTGCCCTCGCCTGCCGATGCCGAAAAGACCCAGACCCCTGCCGATGCCGACGTTCCGCCCCACCGGATCCCCCACACCGCCCTCGCCATCGAGCCCCGCGGCGGAGGGCTCTACGTCTTTCTGCCACCCCTGGAACGTCTGGAGCATGCCCTGGACCTGCTGGCCGCCATCGAGGCCACGGCGGCCCGCTTGAACATGCCGGTGGTGCTGGAGGGTTACCCGCCGCCCAGTGATACGCGCCTGGAAAAACTCCTGGTTACCCCGGATCCCGGAGTGATCGAGGTCAACATCCACCCCGCCCGGTCCTGGGCGGAGTTGGTGGACAATACCAGCGGCGTTTATGAGGCCGCGCGGCAATCCCGCCTGGGGGCCGAGAAGTTCCTGCTGGATGGTCGTCATACCGGCACCGGGGGCGGCAATCATATCACCCTCGGCGGCAGCACCCCCGCCGACAGCCCCTTCCTGCGCCGTCCCGACCTGCTGCAGAGCGTCATTACCTACTGGCAACACCACCCCGCCCTGTCCTACTTCTTCAGCGGCTTGTTTATTGGCCCTACCAGTCAGGCACCGCGCATAGACGAAGCCCGCCACGAGGCCCTCTACGAACTGGAAATCGCCTTTGCCCGGACCGGTACCGGCGAAGTACCCCAGCCGTGGCTGGTGGACCGGCTTTTCCGCAATCTGCTGGTGGATGTCACCGGCAACACCCACCGCACGGAAATCTGCATCGACAAGCTCTATTCCCCCAGCGGCCCTGCCGGCCGCCAAGGCCTGGTGGAACTGCGCGCCTTCGAAATGCCGCCCCATGCGCGCATGAGCCTGGTCCAGCAGCTCCTGGTGCGGGCGTTGCTGTTGCGTTTCTGGGAAACCCCCTATCGCCACTCCTTGATACGCTGGGGCACCGAGCTGCACGACCGTTTCCTGCTCCCGCACTATCTCTGGGAGGACCTGCGCGAGATCCTGCTCGATCTTCAGGCCCACGGGCTCAGCTTTGACCTGGCCTGGTTCGCGCCCTTTCTGGAGTTCCGTTTCCCCGTTTACGGCCAGGTTCAGCTAGGCGACATCGACATCGAGCTGCGCGCGGCCATGGAGCCATGGCATGTGCTGGGGGAAGAGGTCACGGGCCAGGGCACGGCCCGCTATGTCGATTCCTCGGTGGAACGCCTGCAGGTACGGGTCAGCGGCCTGGGCGACAAACGCTACGTGCTGGCCTGCAATGGCCGGCGCATCCCCCTGCGTAGGACCGGTACCGCGGATCAACAGGTGGCGGGGGTGCGCTATCGGGCCTGGCGGCCACCTTCGGCGTTGCACCCCACCATTCCGGTGCATTCTCCGCTGGTCTTTGATCTCATCGACACCTGGAATGGCCGCTCCGTCGGGGGTTGCACCTATCATGTCATGCATCCCGGCGGGCGCAATTCCGAGCAATACCCGGTCAACGCCTGGGAGGCCGAAGCGCGCCGCCAGAGTCGCTTCGAGCGGATGGGGCATACCCCGGGACCCTACACGCCACCGCCGGAGATGCTGGCCAGCGGGCCCGCATCAGGGCGTTTCATTGCCGAGGGAAGCCAACCCGGCGCGATGGATGCGCCACCCGAGGAGATCAACCCCGATTACCCCGCGGTACTGGACCTGCGCCTGGGTGGTGCATTGCCCCGGTAACTGCAGCGCCCGTATCCGGAATTTGCACCAATCCGGTGCATCAAGCCGCGGCTGGAGCGGGGCGGCGACATTACCCGGTCCGGGCGAATCCTATCGCTCCCATTGGCTGGCATGGCGATTGCCTTATTGAGCACACAAGGTGTGGCGAATCTGCATCCGCCACCCACCGGGGGGAAGTATGAACCTGCTTTCTGAGAGCTATGGACAACAATCGGCCTATGATGAGCTCATCGACGCCCAGCAACAGCCGCGGCCTGCGGCCAAGGCCCTCTTTGATCACTTGCTCCGTCTCGACCCAAGCGCCCTCGCAGCCCGCCGCCAGGCTGCCGAGGCCGCGATCCTGGCCATGGGCATCACCTTCACGGTCTATACGGAAGCGGGCAACATCGACCGCGCATGGCCCTTTGACATCATCCCGCGCATCCTTGCCCGGGGCGAGTGGGAGCAGATCGAGGCCGGCCTGAAGCAACGCCTGCGCGCCTTGAATCTCTTCATTGACGACCTCTACAACAAGCAGCAGATCATCACCGACGGCGTCTTTCCGCGCGAGGTGCTGGAGGGTTCGCACAATTTCCGTCGGGCCTGCCTGGGCGTCCACCCACCCTTCGGCGTCTGGGCCCACATTTGCGGAAGCGATCTGGTGCGCGACCAGGACGGCACCGTCTATGTCCTGGAGGACAATCTCCGCGTGCCTTCGGGCGTTTCCTATATGCTCGAAAACCGCCAGATCATGAAGCGCCTCTTCCCGGAGATCTTCCAGATCTGCAGGATTTTGCCCGTCGATGACTATACCAGTCGCCTCTACGATACCCTGGCCTCCCTTGCTCCGCGCAACGGGGAGCGCCCCGTACTGGTCGTGCTGACCCCCGGCATCTACAACTCCGCCTATTTTGAACATAGCTACCTCGCCCAGCAGATGGGGGCCTATCTGGCCGAAGGCCCGGACCTTTTTGTCGGCCAGGATGACATCGTCTACCTCAAGACCATTGCCGGCCCCGAGCGGGTGGATGTGATCTACCGGCGCATTGATGACGAATACCTCGACCCCGAAGTCTTCAACCCGGAATCCGTGCTCGGTGTACGGGGGCTGATGACGGCATGGCGCAAGGGCACGGTGGCCATTGCCAACGCGCCCGGTGCGGGCGTCGCCGATGACAAGGTGGTCTATGCCTTCGTACCGGAGATCATCCGCTATTATCTGGGCGAAGCGCCGATCCTGCCCAACGTCCCCACCTACCTGTGCATGCGCGAAGCAGACCGCGACTATGTCCTCGCCCACCTCGACGAACTGGTGGTCAAGCCCGCCAATGAATCCGGTGGCTACGGCATGCTCATCGGCCCCCGCGCCACTCCCGAAGAACGCACCCGCTTTGCCGAACTCATCCGTGCCAATCCGCGCAACTACATCGCCCAGCCCACCCTCGCCCTCTCCACCGCCCCCACCCTGGTGGGAGATCATCTGGAACCCCGCCACCTCGACCTGCGACCCTTCATCCTGCAGTCGGATCAACTGCATGTCACCACAGGCGGCCTCACGCGGGTAGCCATGCAGCCCGGCTCGCTGGTGGTCAATAGCTCCCAGGGCGGCGGCAGCAAAGACACCTGGATCGTCGATCTGGAGGAGGCCCCGTGCTCTCTCGCGTAGCAGAAAACCTGTACTGGATGGCGCGCTATCTGGAGCGGACCGAAGACATGGCGCGCCTCATCAACGCCACCACCCTGCTCCTGCTGGACCTCCCCCCCGGTGCCCGCTTCGGCTGGGACATCCTCCTGCAGGTGGCGGGGGTCAGCGAACTGTACCGCGAGCACTATGGCCCCCCGGAAGAGGCGCGCATCATGCGTTTCCTCATTGCCGACGAACGCAACCCCAGCGCCGTGCTCTCCTGTATCCACCAGGCGCGGGAAAACAGCCGTACCTTCCGTGACGTGCTGCCGGCCGAATTCTGGGAGCGCATCAACGCCCTCTTTCTCTTCGGGCGCGACCATGCCAGCGCTTCCGCCGCCAACCGCCATGATCGCTACGCCTTTCTGACCGAGGTCATCGCCCGCCGCCACGCCCTGGTCGGGCTCCTGGTGGGCAGCATGAGCCAGGATACGGCCTATCAGTTCATCAAACTGGGGCGCAACATGGACCGTGCCGATATGACCACGCGCATCGTCGATGTCACTACCGCGGTCATCCTCCCCCAGCGGGACAGCCTACGCGAAGCCGTGGGCGAAAGCCTCTGGCTCGGCGTCCTGCGCGCCATGAGTG
>JAJYQY010000067.1 GCA_021794385.1 Pseudomonadota bacterium
CGGGTGCTGAAAGCGGACGGTGTCTTTATCGTCATCGACGTGGTGGCACCGGAGTCGCCTTTACTGGATACCGTATTACAAAGCGTAGAGCTGTTGCGGGATGCCTCCCACGTGCGTGATTATCGGTTTTCCGAATGGTTTGCATTGCTCAACGCCGCAGGTTTCGTTATCGACGAATCCCATGCCTGGAAACTGGAGATGTCGTTCGCGAGCTGGATTGCCCGGATGCGGACGCCGGAGTTGCGGGCGCAGGCAATTCGCAGTATTTTTGCTGGCGCCGCCGCAGAAGTGAAGACCTATTTTGCTGTTCGGGAAGACGATTCCTTCCAGTTGGATGTAGCCTGGATTACAGCGCGGCCCCACCACCTGCGGTAAAATGTATGTGGACGGCGAGCCCACCTTTGGCGGATGAAGGAGGGATGGAGCGCGGAGGCTGGCCCTGGCAGAGCAATCCGCCCGTATCAACGAGTTCAACTCAACGCGGCAGAGGACGGCGTTTGTGCCGAACTCTCCTGGCTGGCTGGCCTGGCCTGCCGTTACCGAGCAATGTTTACGGCAGAAGGTGGTGCATGTCTGCCGGCGGCATGGCGTGATGAAGCAGGGCGGCGGCGGCCAATACGGCTATGCCCAACAGGGCTTGGATATTTATCGTCCGGGCACAGCGCTCCAGCGGACAGCCCATTTCTGTGTTCGCGCGATAGGGCCAGGAAGAGAAACCCGGCAGTTTATTGACGAACGGATGCCGTGCCCCCGCTTGCCCGGCCCATTGGTCCAGATGAGGAAGCTTTACGTACCGGTTGTGGGCGCCCAGACCCACCATTCCTCCGACCAGCGCCAACTTGACGAGGAGTATTTGACCATAGGGGCTTTGCCATAGGGCCTCCGTTGTCCCCAGCCCTTCCCAAGCGCTATAGGCCCCGGAAAGGACAATGACGGCGAGGGCCATGGCGGAAACCGCGGATAACCGGCCGTACCCGTTCACGGCAAGGCGCCGTTGGGCGGCATCCCTTTGCAAGGCATCGTTACGGAGCAGGGCGGGGAGAACGACGAGCGACCAGGCGATGAGACTGCCGACCCATATCCCCCCTGCGAGCAGGTGCAGCCAGTCTACCCACACGGCGGCCATGAACATGCCGTGATCCCCGGCATGGCCGGTGGCGCTGCGCGTGTAGGCGATCACCGCGAGCGCCATCACATACAACGCCCCCGCCGGACCGCGTCCCGAGCGGAAGCGGCCCGCCACCCAGGCGAGCCAAAGCACGAGCACGGCGGCCATCCGCACCCACCAGGCGCTTCCATAATGAGTCTTCATTGCGACGAGCGGCAAGAATTGCCCTATGGCGGTGAGAGGTGCTCCGCTCATCTCCCCGGTGCGCGAGACCAGCATCAATAGGCTGCTGATGGTGATCAGGAAGGTGGCGCCGCCCAGCCCCTTCCACAACGCGCGGCGCAGCGCGCCGGTCTGCGGGGCCACCCACTCGCAGGCGATGAAGCCGATACATGCGGTGATGGCCAGCACATCCAGCCACGTAGCCGTGACGAAAAACCCATCCACGGTCTATTTCACCGTAAACGGCCAGTGGCCTTCCGTATGGTGTCCGTCGCTCGCGACGGCGCTCCAGTAGACCATGTAGCGGCCTGGCCCGATGGGCTGCAAAAGGGCGGTGAGCTTGCGCTGGTCATGTGCGGAAACGCGGCTGTTTTCACTCACCACCTGGTCTGCCCCGTTTTTTACCGTCATCTTGGTAAAAAGTGCATTCAAATCGGCGTCATACCAGATGGTCACCGACTTTGGCGCGGTGGCCAGGGTGGATCCGACCTCCGGCGACGAGCGGACCGGAAAGGCGTGCGCGTAGGCCCCGCCCGAGAACAAAGTGAAAAACAACGTGCAATAAAGCCATGCGATGATCCGTATCTTCCCCTGCTTCATCTACATTCCTCCTTTCTTCGTCAAAACCATGGGCGCCCTGGGCGGGGAAAGAGATCTCCCCAATACAGATCTACCCCCACCAGCACACCGACATGGCGACCGGTGGCCCTATTGATCGGTATCTGCGCCTCGATGCCCACCTGGCCATAGGCACCGACCCAGATCACTCCCGGATTGATGTAACCCGTTGTCTGGCTGCCGCAGCCGCGATCGAGGCAGGTCTGCATGGGGAATTCGACGATGGGGACCATATTGTTGAATGGCGCTTTTATCCCCATGTATTTCACAAAATCCTGCAGATAGGGGATGCTGTATTGCAAGGAAAAAGCCCAGTTGAGCGTGTTGGGCACGGTCGGGTCGGAGGGGATGCTGTCGGCAACCATGCCGGTCAACGCCAGCGGGCGCAGGTCCGCCATGGACCGGGGGAGATCGCCGAAACCCTTGCCCCAGGCAAACTCGGGCGTGTAGGTGGAGTAATCGCTTCCGACCCCGCCGCTGCCGGTGTTGGCGATGGCATCATAGAAGGCGAGCATGCCGATGGCCTCGTGGGGACCGTTTCTGAACAACTGATATTGGGCGCCTACCGTCAGGTTATCCCAGCCATTCTGTTGTGGAGCATCTTTTTGATTCAGCCATTGGTAGTCCGTAGCCAGGGATATGCCGAAGCTTTTGGTCAGGGTTTTTGCCACGCCAAAGCTGAGCATATCTTGATCGACTCCGCCCGCCTTGATGTGATTGAAAAGCAAGGGAGCCTCATCGGCCACGCCGGGGTCGTCAAAGCCCATGGTGGCCGGAAATACGCGCATACCGGCGACCGCATGGGCCCAAAGGATCCCCGGCCAAGACAGGATTATCACGCACATCGCTCCCCGGAGAAGCAAACGACGCTGATGAAGCATATATATTCCTCCTATTTATTAGGAAATACTAATAATCTATGAATTTATGATACATGCGGGTGTTTATAACATTAACATTACAGTAAGTTTAATGTTATTTTGAAAAATACTCCATAAGGAGCATCATGGCCTCCATGGAACAGTGGGAGGGACACGATGAGCAGCAGCGATAGTCGTCAGGAGGGACCTTTCAGCTACGTTTCGCCGGAGGCGCAGGTGCTCAAGCACCATCCCGCAGCGCCGGATCGGGCGATGGTTGATCAGGCGCTGACGGCGCTGGTGGGGGCGGCAACCGGCCTGATCAATGCCTGGCACAGGTTGGTGGGCTGAGGATGGATGCCGCCGCCTACGACGCCTGGTACGACACGGAGCGGGGGCGCTGGGTCGGCGCGACGGAGTTCCGCCTGCTCTCCAGACTCCTCCGGGCACAGCCGGGGGATACGCTCTTGGATGTGGGCTGTGGTACCGGTTGGTTCACCCGCCGCTTTGCCGAGGAGGGTCTCCTCGCGACCGGTCTTGATGCGAACCCGGACTGGCTCGCCTTCGCCCGCGCCAAGGGCCCTCCCGCGATCCGCTGGATAGCCGGGGATGCCCGTTCCTTGCCCTTCCCTGACCGCAGCTTCGATCGGGTGGTCTCGGTCGCGGCCCTGTGTTTTGTGGATGATGAGCGGCAGGCCGTGGCCGAGATCGTGCGGGTGGCGCGCCGGCGTTTTGCCATCGGCTGGCTCAACCGGACGAGCCTGCTCTATGGGCAGAAAGGTCGAGACGGGGGCAGCGGAGCCTACCGTGGCGCGCGGTGGCATCGCCCCGGCGATCTGCTCGATTTCTTCTCCGGCCTACCGGCACGCCGGCTAGCAGTGCATTCCGCCATCTTTCTCCCTTCCGGGAACAGCGCGGCGCGGACGATGGAACGGCTACTCCCCCCTACGCTGCCCTGGGGCGGCCTGGTGGTGGTGTCGGGGGAGACAGGGTAGTTTTGTGAGGGCCGAATCGGATTGGCCTTTGACCTCAGATGGAAGGCCCGCTCCACTCATCCTTAGATCCGGCAGTTGGCGGAGGTGTTTTTTGCACCAAAGGCCCGCGCCTGTTGGTCTACGGCTCATCCCGCTGGCAGGCGGAAACTCGCCCTGCGGGCTCAAACAGTTCGCCTGCCGGGCGCGGGCTTTCGCCAAGAACAACGACGGCTTGGACCGAAGGGCGGCAAAACACCTTCGCCAACTGCCGTTTCTAGGTTTAGAGGATGGGCATGGACCGCCTGCGCGCTCCCCGGAATGTGGCTTGGGCCACGTTGACAAACG
>JAJYQY010000016.1 GCA_021794385.1 Pseudomonadota bacterium
GCCAGCGCACCCGGGCGGTCTTCTCCTGTGCCGAGCAGGACCAGCCCCTCGCCTGGGTGGACCTGGACCACCTGACCGCCCGACAGTCCCAAAACCGCCTGCTGGAGCGCCTGAGCAGCCAGTGGCTGGATCATGTGCTGGCGCGAGGCGCAGGGGAGTAAGGGTTATCCTAAAAACGGCCTTTGGCGCAGGGGTTTTTTGCGCCAAAGGCCAGCGCCTGTGGTTCCACGGCTCATCCCGCCGGCAATGGAAAACCCGCCCGGCGGGCTCAAACAGTTCGCCTGCCGGGCGCGGGCTTTCGCCTAGAACAACGATGGCTTGGGCCGAAGTCGCGGCAATAACCCCGACGCCAATTGCCGGATCTAGGGTTATGCGCCCAGAATGGGCCGACATTCCTCATGCTCTTTCGCTTGCGAAGCGCGGCAGCAACGGTGGGTGCCCGCAGGTCGGCCGGTAGGGGGAGTGCTTTGGCAGAAGAGGGGTGGCTATGAAAGAGGATGGAAAACGGCGCGTGGGATTGCTGTCCATGCTATGGGGGCTGTGGGGGCTGGGGATTTTGCTGGGTTCCGGGCCGGCGTGGGCTGCCGCGGAGCAGCCTTGGGGCAGCGGACCCTATCGGATGCTCTTTGAGGTGGACTCCGCGCAACCTGCGGCCTGGAATATGACCCTCGGTGCGGTGGCCCATATCGTCAAGCGGGTCGGCATCCCCCCTGCCCGACTGGAGGTGCTGGCCTGGGGACCGGGTTTGCAGATGCTCTTGAAAAATGCCCCGGACGCGATGGAGGTCTCCATCCTGCAGATGCGCGGGGTACGCTTCGTGGCCTGCCAGACGTCCATGCGCCGGCTGCATATCCGGACCGATCAGTTGGCCCCCGGGGTCGCAGTGGTGGCTGGCGGCATGGCGGAGTTGATGAAGCGCCACAACGCGGGTTGGGCCGAGGTAAAAATGTAAAGCGAGATCCAGCCGATTTCTCGGCAACTACTGGTCTTGTAATTTTGTTCAAGCTGCCCGTCAGCTAGTGCTGATCGGGGAAGAGGATATTCAACTCCAGCACTTCGTAATCTCCACGCCGCTCCATGGTCACCTTGATCTTGTCCTGATCAACGGGAATATATTTGGCGATGACGGCCAGGAGTTCTGCCTGGAGGGCGGGGAGGAAGTCCGGGGCATCGGCGGCACGTTCGTGGGCGAGGATGAGCTGCAGCCGTTCCTTGGCCACGCTCGCGGTCTTTTTGCGGGTGCCGAGAAAATAATCCAGTAACGACATCTCAGCCTCCGAACAAGCGTTTGAAAAAGCCCGTTTTTTCGGGCTGGGTAAAGCGCAGGGGGCGATCCTCGCCGAGAAAGCGGGCCACCACGTCTTCATAGGCCGCTGCTACATCGGTGCCTTTCATGTGGATGGCCGGAATGCCCTGGTTGGAGGCCTGCAGCACGCTTTCGGACTCGGGAATGACACCCAGCAGGGGGATGCGCAGGAGTTCCTGGACATCATCGATGGAGAGCATTTCGCCTCCCTGCACCCGTTTTGGGGCGTAGCGGGTCAGCAGGAGGTGCTCCTTGACCGGCTCCTGTCCCGCCTCGGCACGGCGCGAACGGGCGGCGATGATCCCGAGGATGCGATCGGAGTCGCGTACCGAGGAGACTTCCGGGTTGGTCACGACGATGGCTTCATCGGCATGATACAGGGCCATCAGCGCACCGCGCTCGATACCCGCCGGCGAGTCGCAAACAATATAATCAAAATCCTGCTTGAGCTCCTCCATGATGGCGGCCACGCCCTCCTGGGTGAGGGCGTCCTTATCCCGCGTCTGGGAGGTAGGCAGGACGTAGAGGTTTTCGCAATGTTTATCCCGAATCAGGGCCTGCTGGAGACGGGCTTCGCCATGAATGACATTGACGACGTCATAAACCACCCGGCGTTCACAGCCGAGGACCAGATCGAGATTGCGCAGCCCTACGTCAAAATCGATGACCACGGTGCGGTGTCCGCGTAGGGCCAAGCCGCTGGCGAAGGCGGCACTGGTGGTGGTCTTGCCGACGCCCCCCTTTCCCGATGTCACGACAACGATTCTAGCCAAGGTGCTTTCCTCTCAGGTGTGGCGACCGCCCAGCGGTGCGATGTGTAACTGTTCGTTGGTAGTGAAAATCTGGCTTGCCTGGCCCCATTGTTCCAGATTGCGTTCGGGCATGCGATAGAGCCCGGCAATGGAAACCAGCTCGGCCTCCAGGGCGCTGCAAAAAATCCGCGCCGTCTCGTCACCCGCTACCCCTGCCAGGGCCCTTCCCCGTAAGGGAGCATAAACGTGAATGTGACCATCCGCCAGGATTTCGGCCCCGGCATTGACCACCCCGAGACAGATGAGGTCGCCACCGCGGGCGTATACTCGTTGGCCGCTGCGGATGGGGTGTTCGATGAGCAGGGTTCCACGCTGCTGGACTACGCTCGCTGGGGCCGCGGGCCCGGCCGGGCGCTCCTGGCCGCGCAGGATGGGCAGATGGTACTCGCCGGCGAGCTGCTGCTGCTCGGGGGCGGCATTGCGCAGGCCTACGGGCAGTAGTTGCGCGCCGCGGAGGACGGCCAGAATCTCTTCCAGGGCCAGGGGCGCCTCAGCGGGAATGGCGGACAGATCCAGCACGACGGGGGCGTTCTTCAACAGGGCGGCGGCGGCCGGATTGCGCTGTCGTTCTTCCTGGAGGCGCGTGGCCAGTTGCTGCGCATCGGGGCTTTCCAGGGTGAGGACGGAAAGGGTGAATACTCCGCCCGAGAGGCGCAGGGCGCCTGGCCGGGTTTCCGGAGCGGAGGCGGCCGCTTCATGCCTGGGGGGAGAGTCTTTTGGCTTAGCCATGTTTCACGTGGAACATCGGCGTTGCCTCTTCATTCGGCGAGCAGGGATCGTTTGTTGGGCTTGCCATTCCACTCTTCGGCATCGGGCAGGGCGGCCTTCTTGCGGAGGATGACGGGCCACTTCCGACCGAGTTGGGCGTTGATGGCGATGAAGTCTTTTTGCCCTGCCGGCACCTCATCGTCGGCAAAAATGGCGTCGGCTGGGCACTCGGGGATGCAGGCGGCGCAATCGATGCATTCATCGGGGTCGATGACGAGAAAATTGGGGCCTTCGTGGAAACACTCCACCGGGCAGACCTCGGCACAGTCGGTATATTTGCATTGAATGCAGTTTTCGGTAACGACGTAAGTCATGGGCGGTTCAACTGCTGATGGCTTTGGGGGCGCGTTTGGCGGCGGCGCCCGGGGTGGTGGAACGGCTTTTCTTGGGTTTGGCCGCAGCCTTGGCTGGCTTGCTTGCCGCCTTCTCGGCGTTTGCTGCCGTCTTTTTTGCCGTGGGGGGTTTTTTGGTGGCGCTGACTTTTTTGCTTGGAGCCTTTTTGCCGGGCGCGGCCTTGGCCGGCCGCGGGGCACGTTTTTCTTTGGGCTCGGGGGGTACATAGCCGACGAGGATGCCGGCGATCTCGGCATCGCTGGCCCCTTCGGGAAAATGGAAGGCGCATTCGCCCTGGGGACAGACCAGCTCTTCGCCCCGCCGCTGCGTGCTTTTCTGGATCAGAATGGGCCAGGCACAGCGGGGACAGGGGCGTGCTACGGGGGGACCCCAGACGGCGTAGCTGCACTGGGGATAGGTGCTGCAGGAGTAAAATACCTTGCCATAGCGACTGCGCTTTTCCACCAGTTCGCCTTGCCCGCAGGCCGGGCAGGTAACGCCGGTGGACTTTGCTTTGTGGAGGGCTTCGATGTAGCGACACTCGGGGTAGCCGCTGCAGGAAATGAACCGCCCATAGCGTCCCGTTTTGTAAATGAGGGGCTTGCCGCACTCGGGGCAGTCGCGGCCGACGGCTTCGGCTTCTTCCCGTGGCCCTTCCAGGGGGCGGGTGTAGTTGCATTCGGGATAGCCCGAGCAGGCCACAAAACGGCCATGACGGCCCAGACGCACCAGCAGGGGGCGCCCGCAAGTGGGACAGCTTTCGTCGAGGGCCTCGCTGGTGGCCTCGGCGCGGCTGACGTTGGCCTTTTCCCCCAGCAGCGCATGGAAGGGTCCCCAGAAGGCCTTGAGCACCGGCTGCCAGGTCTTCTCGCCGCGGGAAATGGCGTCCAGATCGTCTTCCATGGCGGCCGTAAAGCCGTAATTGACGTAGTGTTCAAAGTGGTTGACGAGAAAACGGCCCACCACCCGGCCGAGGTCCGTGGGATGGAAGCGGCGCTGTTCGAGGGCCACATATTCGCGGTTCTGCAGGGTCTGGATGATGCTGGCATAGGTGGAGGGCCGGCCAATGCCGTGGGCCTCCAGGGACTTGACCAGGGTGGCTTCACTATAACGCGGCGGCGGCTCGGTGAAGTGTTGATCGGTGTCAATCCCGAGGACTTCCGGCGTATCCCCCACGGCCAGGGGCGGCAGGAGGCGGTTACCCTCGTCTTCTTCATTGTCGTCCCGGCCTTCCTGGTAAATGACTAGGAAGCCGGGAAAGGTGACCGTCGAGCCGTTGGCGCGCAGGACCCAATGGCTGCCGCAACCGAGATCGACGGCGACGAGGTCCAGGCGCGCAGCGGCCATTTGCGAGGCGACGCTGCGTTTCCAGATGAGGTCATAGAGACGCCAGAGGTCGCGATCCAGCCGGCCCTGGAGGGCCTCCGGGGTGCGGGTGATGTCCGTGGGGCGGATGGCCTCGTGGGCCTCCTGGGCATTTTTGGTCTTGGTCTTGTAGCGCCGCGGGGCATCGGGCAGGAAGGCCTCGCCATAATGCCCACCAATAAACTGGCGCATGTCGGCCAGCGCCTCTTCGGCAAGGTTGACGGCGTCGGTGCGCATATAGGTAATCAGGCCGGCGGTCTCGTCCCCGAGGGTGACACCCTCATAAAGCTGTTGGGCGACACGCATGGTGCGGCTGGCGGAGAAGCCGAGCTTGCGCGAAGCCTCCTGTTGGAGGGTGGAGGTGGTGAAGGGGGCGGCGGGCTGACGCAGCCGACTCTTGCGCTCCACCTCCAGGACCTGCAGTGGGTGGCGGGTGAGATCGCTTGCCATTTCCGTGCGGATGGCCGTGGCGTTTTCTTCGTTGGGGATGTCGAAGGTGTCGAGTTTCCGGCCTTGCCAGTGGGTGAGGCGGCCCGCAAATTCGTTGTCGGCATGGCGCAGACGGGCGGCAATGGTCCAATATTCCTGGGTAACGAAGGCCTCGATCTCGTCTTCCCGTTCGCAGATCAGACGCAGCGCCGCGCTCTGCACGCGGCCCGCAGACAGGCCGGGGCGCACCTTGCGCCAGAGCAACGGCGAGAGATTGAAGCCCACGAGATAGTCCAGCGCGCGGCGCGCCTGCTGGGCGTTGACCAGGTCCATGGCGATGCCCCGCGGATGGGCAATGGCGTCCTGCACCGCTTTTTTGGTGATTTCGTGAAAGACCACCCGTTCTGCGGGCTTCTGGCCCATGAGCCCGCGTTCCTTGAGCAGTTCCAGCAGGTGCCAGGAAATGGCCTCCCCTTCACGATCCGGATCGGTGGCCAGCCAGAGCTTATCGGCGCCCTTGAGGGCCTTGACGATGGCATCCACATGCCGCTCGTTGCGCTCGATGGGCACATAGCGCATGGCAAAGTCGTGTTCCGGGTCGACGGCGCCCTCCTTGGGGAGAAGGTCGCGGACATGACCGTAGGAGGCCAATACCTGAAAGTCTTCGCCCAGATATTTCTGGATGGTTTTGGCCTTGGCCGGGGATTCGACGATGACGAGTTGACGAGGCATGGGCTGCGCTAGTGCAAGAGTCGCTGGCCGTCGCTACCGAGCAGGGTATCAACCCAGAGGGCTTCGGGCCCGGATTCGTTGGCGAGCACCATGAAGGTAATCCAGTCCAGGGTAGGGAGGTCGGTGTCTTCCAGGTCGAGGGCGAGGAGGCGGTCAATGATCCGTTCCCGGACGGCGGGGGTGATGACGCCGAGCCGCTCCAGTTCGTGGAGGCGCCCGCGGCTGCCTGCGGAAAGGCGCTGCAGTTCCAGCGGGTGATAGGCGCGCAGGGCCGGATGGTTGGCTGGGTCCTGATCGTCTCCGGCAAAGCCCGCCATCCAGTCTAGCGCCCGCTGAATGTCGTCATCGGGAAAGCCGACGGCACGAAGGTGGCGCTCCAGGGATTCGTCATCTTCGTCATCGAGATGATCCAGGAGGTAGGTGATGATATCGAGCACGTCTTCCATGCCAGGGCCTTATGGGGCGGAGGGGAGGCGACAAAAGAAACCGCCCGGACTGGCGGCAATGCGACCTTGTAATTCCATGGCTAAAAGAATGGCCGAAAGCTCTGCCAGCGTCAATCCGGCGCGAGCGGCTATTTGCTCAGGCGCGCTGGGCACATAGTCCATGGCCTTCCAGACCGCTTGTTCGCGCGGGTCTTCGGGTTGCCAGGGAGCCACTTCCATGGGGGCGACCCCGGCCGTTACGCCATGGAGCGGCCCCAACTCTTCGAGGATATCCGTGGCGCTCTCCACCAGCTTGGCCCCCTCGCGGATGAGACGATGGGGCCCGCGGGACAGGGGGGAGTGGATGGACCCGGGAATGGCGAAGACTTCGCGTCCCTGTTCCACGGCCAGTCGGGCGGTAATCAGTGAGCCGCTGGCGTCCCCCGCCTCCACCACCAGGACGCCCAGGCAGAGGCCGCTGATGATGCGGTTGCGGCGCGGGAAAAGCCCTGCCCGGGATCCTGTGCCCGGGGGCTGTTCGCTGATGAGCAGGCCGTCCCTGGTCATTTCGCGGGCCAGGGCGAGATTGCTGCGCGGGTAGATGCGGTCCGGACCGGTGCCCATGACGGCAATGGTGCCGCTGGTCAGGGCACCGCGATGGGCGGCGGCGTCGATGCCCGCGGCCAGACCGCTGACAATGACTAAGCCGAGGCCGGCCAGGGTTTTGGCAAAGGCTTCGGCGGTTATGGCCCCAGCGGGGGTGGGGCTGCGGCTGCCGACGATGGCGAACATGGCCTGATCCAGGAGGCCGCGCTGGCCGCGCAGGTAGAGGAGCATGGGTGGGTCCGGAATGCGCCGCAACAAGGCGGGGTAGTCTTGATCGGTCCAGCGACAAAGCTGGTTATCCGTGCTTTGCAGCCAGTGCCGATCCGCCGCGACGAGGAGGTCCGCAGGGTCTTTCTGCAAGACGCTGATCTGCGCGGGACGCAGACCCAGGTCGCGGAGTGCGGAGGCCCCGGCCTGGAAGACGGCGGATGCCTCGCCGAAGTGTTCCAGCAGGACCCGCTGCGTGCGCGAGCCAATGCCCGGGATTCGGTTGAGCGCGAGCCAGGCCTGCTCGCTCACCCGGCGCCGGGCCCTCCCGCCTGGCCTTTCGCCGTAGCAGATGGTGGATTGCGGAGCTTGTCGCCCACGGCGATGCCCCGCTGCGCCGTGGTGATGATGGCGTAGGAGATATTGTCAAAGACCCGGAAAACCATCACCGTGCCGATCCCTTCGGCGGGAAGGACAAGGGCTTTGCCGGTGACGGCATTGCGCGTGGGTAGGAGCGGAGCGGCCACCTCCAGCACATTGCCTGGCTGCAGGCCCGCGGTGCGGCCCTGGTCGAGGATGACCACTTGACCGGTCATCAACTCCGGAGCCGAAGTCATGGCAGCGATGATGCTGGCGCTGACGGGTCGCTGGGGGGCGCTGGGGAAATAGTGGGGTATATTCCCCTTGGGCAGGAGCATGAGGCGGTCCCCCAGGCTGATCTCGCGCTTGGCCACGGTGATTTCCACCTCCCCGGTGGGGCCGTTGCGGCGCAGGACCGCCTCGCCGATATCGCTCAAGACATAACCCAGGGGCTGTTGCGCCCCCGGGCGGCGCAGTTCGGGGCCGAGGGAAATGATGGTATAGCGGGTGCCGACGGCGGCGTTTTCCAGGCCGCTGACAAAGAGGCGGTCACCGACGGAGAACATGCTTTGTTCCTGGCGGGCAGCGGCGAGGTAAGGCAGGGCATCATAGGCTTGTTTGCTGCTGATCACCCCGGGATTGCCGAGAAAAGGCATGATCTCCCCGGTGGCAACGGTCGGTAAAGGCGCCACCCCCATTTGGGGATGCAGGGTGACGACGCTGAACTGCAGTTGCCCCTGGGCATTGCGCTCCAGGAGGATGCGGTCTCCCGGATAGATGAGGTTGGGATTATGGATCTTCGGGTTTTTATGCCAGATCTGCGGCCATTCCCAGGGGTTTTTCAGGAAGCGGCCGGCAATGCCCCAGAGCGTGTCGCCGGGTTTCACGACGTAACTCTGCACCACCTGGATCTCCCTTGCGGCCGGGGCTGCCAGGGCGGGCAGGGTGTCGAAGCCGAGGAGGCCTGCGCACAGGGCAAGATACAGCCAGGGTTTCGCTTTCATCACGTCTTTCTCCGCTGGGCTTCCGCGTCGGGTAGTATTAGTTCAAGATAGAATTTTTGCCGAACCTGATTATGTGTGTGAGAGCGCTATGGCATTACTCAAGATTGTTGAATTTCCCGATCCCCAATTGACGCTTCTGGCCCAGCCGATTGTCCATTTTGATAAACACCTGCGGCGTCTGGCCGACGATATGGCCGAGACTATGTACGACGCCCCCGGCATCGGTCTGGCAGCGCCCCAGGTGGCCGCTTCGCAGCGGCTTATTGTGGTGGATGTGTCGGAGAACCGCAACGAACTGATGACCCTGATCAACCCGGAGATCCTCGCCTCCAGCGGCGCAGAGGAGATGAAAGAAGGCTGTCTCTCGGTCCCGGGCGTGGTGGAAACCGTGCGTCGCGCCGAGCGGGTAAGGGTGCGCGCCCTGACCCTGCAGGGCAGTACGGTGGAGCTGGAGGCCGACGGTCTGCTGGCGGTTTGTCTGCAGCATGAGATCGATCACCTCAACGGCACCATCTTTGTGGACCATCTCTCCCGGCTCAAGCAAAACATGATTCGCCGTAAGCTGGGCAAGCGGGCCCGTTATGGCGAGTGAGGGGCGGCGCATCGTTTTCGCCGGTACGCCGGACTTTGCCAAAACCATCCTGGAGGCCCTCCTGCAGGGCCCGGAGCAGGTCATCGGGGTGCTGACCCAGCCCGATCGCCCTGCCGGAAGGGGCCGTAGCCTGCAGCAGAGCCCCGTCAAGCAACTGGCCGAGGCGGCGGGGGTGCCGGTCTGGCAACCCCAGACCCTCAAGGACCCGGCGGCGCAGGAGCTGTTGCGCGCCCTGGCTCCGGATCTCCTGGTGGTGGTGGCCTATGGCCAGATCCTGCCGCAGGCGGTGCTGGATATACCGCGCTGGGGGGCGATCAATGTCCATGCCAGCCTCCTGCCGGCCTGGCGCGGGGCGGCGCCCATTGCCCGCGCCATTGCCGCCGGGGATGAGCAAACGGGGGTGAGCATCATGCAAATGGAGGCGGGTCTCGACTCGGGGCCGGTCCTCTGGACCTCGCGCACCCCCATTTATCCCGATGACAACGCAGCCACCCTCCATGATCGGCTCGCCATCCTGGGCACCGCAGCCCTGCGCCAGACCCTGGACCGGCTGTGGACGGGTGCCCTGCGGCCCGTGACCCAGGACCATGAACGGGCCACCTACGCGCGCAAATTGCGCAAGGAGGAGGCGGCTGTGGATTGGCAACGGTCGGCGGCGGAACTGGAGCGACTCGTGCGTGCCTTCAACCCGGCCCCGGTGGCGCACACGCTCTTTCGCAGCAAAGGCCTGCGGATCTGGCAGGCAAGGGCCGAGGAGTGGACGCCGCCCGCACCAGCCGGTGCGGTGGTGGATCTTTCCGCGGATGGGGTAGGGGTTGCCTGCGGCAGTGGCATGCTACGTCTGTTGCAGGTGCAGCCGGCGGGAAAGGCCGCCATGAGTGCCGGAGATTTCCTGCGTGGTTATCGCGTGGTTCTCGGAGAGCGACTGGGTTGACGAATATCAAGGGTGACAGGATCCGCCGCGCGGCGATTCAGGTCTTGCTTGCCGTAGGGGCCGGACAAACGCTGGATGAGGCCATGGCAGAACTGGACCTGGCCGGCGGTGATCGCGCCATTACCCAGTGGCTGGCCTTTGGCGCCTTGCGCGAGGCTTTTTCGCTGGAGCGACTGGCCGCCCCCCTCCTGCAGAAACCGTGGCGCAGCCGGGATGCCGATGTGCAGGCCCTCTTGCATCTCGCCCTTTTCGAGTTGCGCCACGGCCAGCGCCCGGCCTTTGCCGTGGTCAATGACTGGGTGGAGATGACGGCGGTCATCAACAAGGCCTGGGCGCGGGGACTGATGAACGCGGTATTGCGCCGCTATTTGCGAGAAAGGGAGGTCTTGGAGAGCAGGCTGCAGGCGGATGATCTTGATCTTGGGCATCCGGCGTGGCTGGCGGCGCGCCTGCGTGCCGCCTATCCGCAGCATTGGCCAGAGATTGCCGCCGCCAATAATGCCGAGGCCCCCCTCTGGTTGCGGATCAATCGCCGGCGCGTCACCGTTGCGGCTTACCATGGGGCACTTGCAGCCCGCGGTCTGCAGGCCGAGTCCGTGGACTGGGATGCGGGTGCCCTCCTGTTGCGCGGCAGTGTGCCCGTGACGGAACTGCCGGGCTGGCGGGAGGGGTGGGTGTCGGTGCAGGACGGGGCCGCGCAGCAGGCCGCGTTGATCCTGGCGCCCCGGGCGGGGGAGTGGATCCTCGATGCCTGCGCGGCCCCCGGGGGGAAAACGGCACACCTGCTGGAAGCCGGAGCAGATCATCTGCTCGCCCTGGATCGTTCCGCCGTGCGCCTGCAGCGCGTGGCGGAGGCATTGCAACGGCTGGATCTCCACGGCGCGGATTTGCGCGCCGCGGATGCGGCGGAGCCCCGGCGCTGGTGGGATGGGCAGCCTTTTGACGCCATCCTGCTGGACGCACCCTGCACCGGGACCGGCGTCATTCGCCGCCATCCCGACATCCGTTTACGCCGTCAGCCGACGGACGTGGAACAGGCGGTGGAGCAGCAGCAGCGCCTGCTGGAGGCCCTCTGGCCTTGTCTCAAGAGCGGCGGGCGTCTGCTCTATGCCACCTGTTCGATCTTGCCGGAGGAAAACGCGCAGCAGATCGCCGGTTTTCTCGGCCGCCACGATGACGCCCAACGGCGAGAACATGTCCTGGCCGGGCAACGCCTGCCCGGAGCAGGCGATATGGATGGATTTTTTTATGCCCTCTTGGAAAAGCGCCCATGAACATCAGCCATTGTCCTTGCTGCGGCAAGACGCCCACGGCTGGGATGGCTGCCTCGGGCAGCCCGGTTGCGATGGTTCCGCAGCGCCCTGGGCCATGGTGGTGGTCGATGGCGCTCGGAATCCTGCTCGCCTGCCTCGTCGCGCAGCCGTCTACGGCCTGGGCCGGGGATACGTTTCATGTGGAACATCTGCAGGTGAAACCCCAGGGGGAGACCATGTCCGTGTCTGCCCAGGTCGTTCTTGGCAAGCTCTCCCTCCTCAAGGAGATCCTGGACCAGGGCGTAACCCTGCGGTGGGTCGCGGAGGCGGAATGGCGGGAGCCGGCGCCCTTTGACTTTCTTCCCGGGGTGGGTGTGCGCTCCCGCGTCGAACGGGTCTGGCGGCTGCATTATTATCCCCTCACTAATCAATATGCCCTCCTGGACGACGGGCAGGAGCCACAGCTCTTTATCCATTGGTCGGATCTCATTGCGCCCTTGAGCGAGGTGCGCGACTTGCGTTTGCCCGTTCCCCATGGCGCGCCGCGGGGGGCGGTGGCGCTGCGGGTATATGTCGATGTGGACGCCCTCCCCCTCCCCCTGCGTTTGCGTGCCCTGCTGGGTCACTGGAAATTGGAGTCGGAATGGACCAGCAGCGCCGTTTTACCCTGAGACGCTGGCTGCGCGCCCTGAGCGCCGGCGAGATCAAGGATGTCTCGCGCCTGGGGTCACCGCGCAGCGCCATCCTCTTGTTGCTGGCCGTGGCCGCTTTTCTGGCGGTGGACTTTTTTGCCAGCACGGGAGGACCGTTAAGTACCTATTTTGTGCCGCTGCTCTTGGCGTCCGCAGTCACGGTCCTGTTTTTGCTCATCTTGGTGCTGGCCTCCTTGGGTGCCTTGTGGATGCGCCTGCGCCACGGGGAGGTCGGCAGTCAGCTCGCGGCGCGGCTGGTGCTCATCATTGGCTTGCTCAGCTTTACCCCGGCGGCGATTATTTTCGCGTTTTCCTGGCAGTACCTGGATCAAGGGGTGGACTCCTGGTTCAGCAGTGCCGTACAAAGTGCGCTGGATCAGGCCCTGGATGTGGCCCGAACGGGTGTCGACCGCTATCGCAACAGTACCCTCGCCGCGGCAGAAAATATCTCCCAGGCCCTGGTGGGGGAGAGCGATAACAATACGGTTACGACCGTGATTCAACTTCGCGACCAGTACCATCTGGCCAGCGTGACCCTCTTTGGCAGTGATAATCGCATCATCGCCACCAGCAGCGAGAGCCTGAGCATCACGCCGCGCCTGCCGCGCCGGGAGCTCCTGAGCATGGCGGGAGGGCGGCCTGCGGCCATCATTGAACCGGAAAGCGGCGGCCGCCTGGTGGTCAAGGCCCTGGTTCCCGTGCTGAGCCCGCAACTGGGTCAGGGCAACCGCATCCTCTATGTGGAACAGCCCATTCCCGAACAGCTCACCAGCGCCGCCGATGCCGTACAGGTGGCCTACACCCGCTATCACCAGCTCTTGCTCATGCGAGAGCCCATGAAAACAGCCTTCCAACTGAGCCTCGGGGTGGCCTTGCTGCTCACGGTGCTGGCGGCCATCTGGATGGGCCTGCATCTGGCCCGCCGCCTCACGGCGCCCATTGCGCGCCTGGCCGCCGGTACCCAGGCGGTGGCGCGGGGGGAGTTCGTACCCGTGCTATCGGTGCCCAGCAATGATGAAATGGGCGTCCTGCTCCACTCCTTCAACAACATGACCCGCCAGTTGGCCCGCGCCAAACAGCAGGCGGCCGCCGCCCGGGAGCAGGCGGAGCAGCGCCGCCTCTATCTGGAGACCCTGGTGAACCAGCTCTCCAGCGGGATCCTCACCTTTGATGGCCAGGGATGCCTGTTGGAGGCCAATGGCGCCGCCGGGCAGATCCTGCAGACACCCCTGCCCACCGGTAAGGGCCTGGACGCCCTGCGCGACGGCCCGCTCCTCGCCCCCTTCTGGGAGACGCTGGGGGAGTGGATTCTCCACCCGCGGGGCGAGATGCAGCGGGAAATCGCCATCGAGCGCTCCGAGGGGCGCCAATCGCTGATCCTGCACGGCGCCCGCTTGCATGCGGAAGATGCCGAGGGGGGCGGCTTCGTGCTCGTCTTTGACGATGTCAGCACCCTGGTGGCCGCCCAGCGCAGCGCAGCCTGGAGCGAAGTAGCCCGGCGTCTGGCCCATGAAATCAAGAACCCCCTCACCCCCATCCAGCTCTCCGCCGAACGCCTGCGGCGCAAATATCTGGAGCGCCTGGGGCCCGAGGGCGAGACCCTCGACCGGGCAACGCGCACCATCATTCACCAGGTAGACGCCCTCAAGGTGATGGTGGACGCCTTTTCCGAATATGCGCGTCAGCCCCAGCTCCAGTTGCGGCCGGTGGACCTCAATACGGTCATTGCCGAGGCCATGGATCTCTACCGCGGCCAGGATACGGGAGTGGAGATCCGCGCCGAACTGGCGGCCGACCTGCCGCCGCTGCTGGCCGATGTCAATCGTCTGCGGCAGATCCTCAACAATCTCCTGCGCAACGCCCTGGACGCCTTGCAGGGGGTGGGGGGAAATCAGGGGATCATCGTCCTGCGCAGCCGTATGGCGGGCGGCGCTGAGCCAAAGCTGCTAGAATTAAGCGTCATGGATAACGGCCCCGGCTTTCCTCCCGAGATCCTCAAGCGGGTTTTTGAACCCTATGTCACCAGTAAGGTCAAGGGCTCCGGTTTGGGACTGGCCATCGTGCGGCGCATTGTCGAAGAACATGGGGGGACGATTACGGCCGATAACGAGGGATTGCAGGGCGGGGCACGTATCCTCATCCATTTTCCGCTGACCGATGGCGCAGCCTAGGGGGTAGCATGGAATCAACGCTGGGTTTGAACATACTGGTTGTGGACGATGAGCCGGACATTTGCGAGTCCCTGGCGGGGATCTTGGAGGACGAGGGCTATGTGGTCAGCACCGCAGGCAGCGCGGAGGCCGCCGATGCCTTCCTGCGCCAAGCCTCCGTCGATCTGGTCCTCCTGGATATCTGGCTGCCCGGGGAGGATGGCGTCAGCCTGCTGTGCCGTTGGGCTGCCGCAGGGCTGCAGCAGCCGGTGGTCATGATGTCCGGCCATGGCACCGTGGAAACCGCAGTGCAGGCGACCAAGCTCGGCGCCTATGACTTTATCGAGAAGCCCCTGTCCCTGGACAAGACCCTGCTCACCGTTGGTCATGCCCTGGAAGCCAGTCGTCTGCAGCGCGAAAACCGCACTTTGCGCAGTCAGGCGGGCCTGGTCATGGCGCCCAGCGGCCAGAGTCCGGCCATTGTCCAGTTTCGCGAGCAACTCCTGCGGGTGGCGGTCGTGGATTCCTGGGTCTTGCTGCTGGGCGAAGCGGGTACCGGGAAAGAGGTAGCGGCCCGCTACCTGCACAGCCATAGCCAGCGCGCGGCGGGCCCTTTTATCGATCTGCGCGCCGCCGCCATCGCCCGGCCCAATGTCGCCATCGAGCTGTTCGGTAATGAGCGGGAAGGGCGCATCACCCGCGGCCGCCTGGAGGTGGCCCACAGCGGCACGCTCTTCATCGACGAGATTGCCGACATGGATCTGGAAACCCAGGCGCGCCTTTTTTCCGCCCTCCAGGAGCGGCGGATTATCCGCGTGGGGGGCGTAAACCCCGTGGCCGTGGATGTGCGGGTCATCGCCGGCAGCACCCGTGATCTGGCGCAGGAGGTGCAGGCCGGACGTTTCCGTCAGGATCTGTACTATCGCCTCAGCGCCCTGCCCTTGCGGGTGCCACCGCTGTCCGCCCGCAGTGCCGATATTCCCATCCTCCTTGAGGAATTCATGGCCTTTTACGGCCAGCGCGACGGTCTCGCCCCCCGCCATTTCACGGCCGAGACCATCGAGGTCCTGCGCCACTATCCCTGGCCCGGCAACGTGCGCGAATTGCAAAATCTGGTGGAGCGTCTGTTGATCCTGGCCGAAGGGCCGGAGATCAGCGCTGCCGAAGTGGAAGGTGCCCTGGGCCTGGATAACCGCTTGGCCCTGGCCGGCAGCCTCGAAGGAGAAGACTTCGGTGGTACCCTGAAACGCGCCCGGGAGCGCTTTGAGCGGGCCTTCCTGGAATATCATCTGGCGCGCAACGACTGGAACATCGCGCGCACTGCCGAAGTGGTAGGGCTGGAACGCACGCACCTCTATCGCAAGCTCAAAAACCTGGGCATCGCCCTCAAAGGCGAGCGCCGCGCCGGTGAGGAGGACGAGGACGAGCGCTAGTCGGCAGGGTTTCTCATTGGGCCGGTAGCCGTCTGGACCCGCCCGGTGGCCGTTTTCACGGGAAACAACGATCAGGAGCCCAATTCCCGGCTATGTGCACACCCGTAGGAGCGGCCCATGGCCGCGACCACCAGCGCCGCCGCCGCCCAGAAGCAGGTCGCGGCCATGGGCCGCTCCTACGGGGCGCGGGCCGTTGGAGGAGGACGGGGATGCGCCGGGTACCTGCCTGTTATTAACCAGGCCCTTAAATATACTAGCACCCGGGCCTGCCCCAAATGGGCTTGAGCATAGCGATGGGGTCTGGGTATTTTGGGGCCGTCTTAATTAGGATCAATGGCCCGGGTCCTCCAGGGTAAAGACGGCGGCGTTGTCTTCGTAGGCAAAGATCTCCGCATAGCGGCCCCAGTAGATGATGGTATCCAGCACGGCCTGGGATTCATCTTCGCTGAGATGATCTTCCAGCTCCCGCAGGAAACGGTCGGCGGGGGCGCGGTGGCTGGAACGCTCGTCGAGGATGGCGCGGATATGTGCGGCAAGCGGCACCCGTTCCATGAGATGGCGGGCAAAGAGGCCCTTGCGTTCCTGCAAGTCCCCTTCGGCAAAAAGCCGTCCCGCCGGCGTGAGGCGGATCTCTCCCGTGTCGGACTCGGTAAAGCCCAGGATCTCCAGGGCCTCCACCAGGGGAAAGAGATCATTCACGGAAAACTGGGTATGGTCGGCCAGTTCGGAGAGATTCACCCGGAAGGCGCCATCGTGCTTTTCCAGGGTGGCCAGGGCCTCCAGCAGGCCCGCCATGCGGTTGATGGAGGTGCGCGGCAGGCGGTAGGCCAGGCCCACCGGCTCCTTCATGCCGTCGGCCTTGCTGATAGGCCGGGCGCTCATGATGGCATAGACCTGTTCCACCAGGTTGCGGAAATCCGGCGACTCCCGATCCCGCGGCTGGGGCAGGGTAACGGGGATCTCCGCCCGTATCCGTCCCGGATTGCTGCCGAAGATCAGGATGCGATCGGCCAGCAAAACCGCTTCTTCAATATTGTGGGAGACCAGGAGGATGCCGCGCAGGGCGGTTTTGCGCTCGGCCCACAGATCCAGGAGATCGGTACGGAGGGTTTCCGCGGTCAAGACATCCAGGGCGGAAAAGGGCTCGTCCATGAGGAGGCAATCGGGATCGATGACTAAGGCGCGGGCGAAGCCCACGCGCTGGCGCATGCCCCCCGAGAGCTCCCGGGGATAGGCCGACTCGAAGCCGTCCAGGCCGATCAGATCGATGGCCCGCAAGGCCCGTTCCTGCCGCTCCTTGCGCGGCACGCCCAGGGCCTCCAGGCCCAGTTCCACATTCTGCAATACCGTCAGCCACGGGAAGAGGGCGAAGCTCTGGAAGACCATGGCTAGTCCCGCCACCGGGCCGTTCACCGCTTTCCCCTTATACAGCACCGACCCGCCGTTGGCCGGCATCAAGCCGGCGAGGATGCGCAGGAGGGTGGATTTGCCCGATCCGGAGCGGCCGACCATGACCAGGATCTCCCCGTCCCGCAGCTCCATCTGCACATCGTCCAGGATGACCAGGTCCTCGCCATCGGCGTTCTTGAAGGTCTTGCGCACCTGTTCCAGTTGAAACAAGGGCGTGGTTGCGTTGCTCATGCTTTCTCCTCAGTCCAGACGAAAGCGCCTTTCCGCCGCCCGATACAGGCGCCGCCAGAAGAAGCGGTTGACAGTGATCACGTAGAGGGACATCACGCCGATCCCCAGGGCCACCTTTTCCATCTGTCCAGCGCCGGTGGCCAGGGCGATATAGGCGCCCAGCCCCGTCGCCACCAGGGTATGGCTGCCCCAACTCACCACTTCGGCGACGATGCTGGCGTTCCAGGCACCGCCGCTGGCGGTGATGGCCCCGGTGACGAAACCGGGAAAGATGCCCGGCAGCAGCAGGCGCTTCCACAGCAACCAGCCGCGCAGGCCGAAGCTGCGCGCCGCCTCCTTGAGATCCCCGGGCAAGGCCCCCGCCGCGCCGATGACATTGAAGACGATGTACCATTGACTGCCCAGGATCATCAGGGGGCTTACCCAGATGTTCACGTTCAGATGAAAAGTCAGTATGAGTACGACCACCAGGGGAAAGAGGAGATTGGCCGGGAAGGCGGCCAGGAACTGGACGAGGGGCTGCACCCGGGCCGTCAGGCGCGGATCGAGGCCGATTTTGACGCCGATGGGCACCCAGATCAGGGCAGAGAGCAGGACCAGGGCAAAGACCCGCAGGGCGGTCACGGCGCCAAGGTAAAAGACATGGCCGATTCCCGCCCAGGGAAAAAAGCGGGGGATGACGAGGCCGAGTTGCCACAGGGCGGCCAGGAAGAGGACCGCCAGCACCCCGTAAAACAGGCCATCCCGCCAGGCCTTTTGGCGCGGGCTTGGACGCCGCTGCCTCTGCCCGGATGCGGGCGGTAGCAGGCGCACGCTGGCCTCCCACAGGGCCCGGGGAAGGAGGACGACGAGGCGCATCAGGCGGGTGCGATGAAGGAAATCCAGGACCGCGGATTGGGGTTTCTGCAGGTCGCCGCTCGTTTCGAACTTGAACTTGTTGGCCCAGGCGACGATGGGCCGAAAAAGCAGAAAGTCGTAGAGAAAGATCACCACGACCATGGTGGCGATGGCCCAGAAGATGGCGCCGAGGTCCTTGTTCCGAATAGCCAGGGCGATATAGGAGCCGATGCCGGGCACGGCCACCGTCTGGCCGGCGACGGTGATGGCCTCGGCGGCGACCACGAAAAACCAGCCGCCGGACATGGACATCATGGTGTTCCACAAGAGCCCGGGCACGGAAAAAGGCAATTCCAGCTTCCAAAAGCGCTGCCAGGCATTGAGGCGATAGAGCCGCGCCGCCTCGT
>JAJYQY010000072.1 GCA_021794385.1 Pseudomonadota bacterium
ACGGCAGGGCGACGAGGGCCACCAGTGCGGAACGCGCGCGCAGCAGGAAAAGCAGGGAGATGAGCGCCACCGCCAGGGATTCTTCCAGCAGCTTGCCGGTCAGGGTATGAATGCTGCGCTGGATGAGGGGGGCTTGGCTGTAAGTAGTGACGACCTTGACGCCCTTGGGCAGGGAGGGTTGGATTTCCTTCAGCTTGCGCTCAATCTGGCGGATGAGGGCGTAGGCGTTGCCGCCCTGGTTCATCATCACGATCCCGCCCACCACCTGGCCCTGGCCGTTGAGTTCGGCGATGCCGTTGGGCAACTGCGGGCCCAACTGAACACGGGCCACCTCCTGCAGCGTAATGGGCACACCGTTGCGCACGCCCAGCGATGCAGCCTCCAGGTCTTTCAGGGAATGGATATAACCCGAGGTACGGACGATATAGCTCGCTTCCCCCATGTCCACCACCGAGCCGCTGGTTTCCCCGTTGGCGGCGCGGATGGCGGCCTCCACCTCCGGCAGGGTCAGGTTGTAGGCGAGGAGCTTCTGGGGATCCACCACCACCTGGTACTCCTGCACCATGCCCCCTACCGTGGCCACCTCCGCGACGCCGGAGATACCCTGCAGTTCGTACTTGAGAAACCAGTTCTGCAAGGTGGTGAGCTGGGCCAGATTCAAGGTTCCACCGGGATCGGTGAGGGCATACTCGAAGATCCAGTCCACCCCCGAACTGTTCGGGCCCAGGGCCGGCGTGATCCCCGGCGGTAGCTTGGACTGCACCTGGCTCAGGTATTGGAGCACCAGATTACGGGCCTGATAGATGCTGGTGCCACCCTTGAAGAGGACATAGACATAGGAGTCCCCGAACATCGAGTAGCCGCGCACGGCCTGTGCTCCGGGCACCTCCTGCAAGGTGGTCTCCAGGGGGTAGGTCACCTGATCCTGAACGATTTGCGGAGCCTGACCCGGATAGGACGTCTTGACGATGACCTGGGTGGGCGAGATGTCGGGGATGGCCTCCAGGGGAATATTGATCACCGCCAGGGTGCCGCCGACGAGCAACACCAAGACGGCGATCATGACCAGCAAGCGGTTTGCCATACACCAACGCATGATCGCTCTAATCATGGGATTGGCCCCCCTGGCCCATGTTCATCCCGGCCATAGCGCCCGGGCCGGACGAGGCCGGTGGCGTTGGTGGGGTGCCGGCGCTCCCGGCGGGAGCGATCGGCACCGGGGGTTCCCGGTCCTGAGTCAGGCCACTGTTCTGCGGCTGGGGAATCCCTGCGCCCGGCGCGGCGCTCTCGGTGGGCGCCGTGTTGCCCCCCAGCATGCGTGCCTTGACGGACTGGAACTGGGACTCGGAATAGAGCAGGAACTGGGCACTCTCCACCACCCGATCCCCTGCCTTGAGTCCCTTGTCGATGGCTACCCAGCCGTCGGCCTCCGGCCCCAGGGCGACCTGGACCGGGAGAAAGTGCCCTTGGCCCTCGCCCAGCATCACGTAATCCCCTTGAGCGGTACGCAGTACGGCGCTGCTGGGCACCGCCAGGGTCTCCTTGGGGCTGGCTAAAATAGTGGCGGTGGCATAGGTGCCGGGGCGCAGTATCCCGCCGGGATTGGGAAAGCTCAGCCGGGCCGTCACCGTCCGGTTTTTGGGGTCGAGGGTCGGATAGAGAAAGTTCAGGCGTCCTTCCCAGGCCTTGCCGGGATAGGCCGGCAGATGCAGGCGCACGGAGTTGCCGATCTGTACCCAGGGCAACTGGTAGGAATAGAGCGCCACATTGACCCACACCCGGTCGAGATTGGCGATTTCATATACATTCGTTTGCGGCGAGACATAACCGCCCTGGCGCACATTGAGGGTCTCGACCACCCCGGAAGCAGGTGCCAGGAGCGGCACGTCCCGTTGCGCCGTCCCGCGCCGGGCCAGGGCTGCGATCTCGCCTTCCGGCATGCCCAGCAGTCGCAATCTTGCCTTGGCTGCCGCCAGCAATGCCGTGTCTTCCGTCCTGCCCTGGCGGCGGGCAATGAGATATTCCTGCTGGGCGCTATACAGTTCGGGGGAATAAATCTCGGCGAGTACCTGACCCCGCTGCACGGGGTCACCCACCGCCCGGACGTTCAAGCGTTCCACCCAGCCGGAGAAGCGCGGATTGAGGGAATAGACACGGTTCTCGTCCACCGCCACGGTGCCCACGGTATGGATGCCTTGACCCATCTGGCGGCGCTGGACATCCACGAGACGCACCCCCAGGTTTTGTGCCAAGCGCGGATCGATGCTGAGGCCGGACGTCTTTTGCGTGTTCTGGCTAGAGGCATAGACCGGGACATAGTCCATGCCCATGCTGTCCTTCATGGGATGATCCGAGTGGATGCTGGGATTCATCGGGTTGGCCCAGTAGAGGACGCGTCGCCCCTCTTGGCCGCTTTTTTGGGGATGGGCCGCGACAGGCGTGGCACCTCCCGATGCCGCGGCAGGGGCTCGCAGCCACCATACCGCGCCAGCTCCCAGACCTACACCAATGCCGAGCAGTCCCATGCCGATGATCCAGTTGCGTGACTTCATGGTTGCGTTGCTCCTTGGGTGGTGAGGAAATCCAGCTCTGCGGCGCTGAGGGCCAGGTCGCGGCGGTATTGCAGGCGGGTAAGGGCATAGTCCAGCACTTCCTTCTGGGTACGCAGCACCGTGCTCATATCGGCACGTCCCCCCGAGTAAGCAGCGAGCGTTGCGGAAAAGGCATTCCGGGCGGTGGGAAGCAGGTGCCGATCGGTGCGCTCCAACTGGGCCTTGAGGGCTTCATAACGGGCGAAGGTGGCGCGGGCCTGCTGGGTCAAGGCAAGGTGCTGATCGTCGTAGCGATATTGTGCCTGCAGTGCCTTGGCCCGGGCGGCGGCAACGTCCTGGTCCTGGCGATCTCCCGGGAATATGGGCAGGCTCAGGTTGACACCCGCTGACAGCCAGTTGGGGCTGCCGGGGTAGAAATCCTGGCCATAATCGACACTGACCGTGACTTCCGGCCAATAGCTACGCTTTGCCACCTGCACGCCAATTTGCGCGGAACGCGTTTGCGCCTGGGCGGCCCGCAGGAGGGGTTGGCCGGAAAGTCGGGCTTCCGCTTCGGCAAGGGTGGGTGGTAGTGGCAGGTTCGGCCATTGCTTTTCTATGGACGGCGGTTCCGGCAGATTCAGGATCTGGGCGATTTGCGCGAGATCGCTTGCCTCCTCCGCCTGCAATTTGCTGATATCATTGGCCAGACTGTCGCGCGCCAGTTGTGCGCGGAGTACATCGGCCTGTGACCCCTGGGCTGACCGGTAGAGCGCGAGCGCCGCTTGCACGCTCTCTGCTTGCACCTGTTCCTGATGCCTGACCGTTGCCACGGCATCTTCGGCATAGAGGGCTTGCAGCCAGGCGCGGCGCAGCAATAACAGCAACTCGGCAGACTGGCCGCGCAGGGTGTCGGCGGCCGCCCGGGCTTCCACCCCCGCCTGCTGCCCTTCCAGCCCCAATTTGCCAAAGGAGGGAAAAGTCTGACTCAGGCCCACGCTCAGCATGCTCATCTGCTGCTGGTTCATGGAGAAGCTGTTGAGGGGTGCATTGACCACGCCGAGGGCGAGATGCGGATCGGGCAGTTGGGCTACCGCCACGGCTTGGTGCCGTAACTCCGCAACCTTTTGGGTCAGGGCGCCGAGACCGGGATTTTGCCGCAGGGCGATCGCCTCGGCGCTCTGCAGGCTCAATGGGGCGGCCCAAGCAGGCGTTGTCGACAGGAGCAACAGCACTCCAGCCAAGAGGCGATTACCGCGTAACGCTGGTCGGGTAAAACGACTCGGAATGTTGGTATACATAAAATATCTCCGTGGCAAAACAATAACCTATCTCCCCCGTTCGGGGAGGAGTGCCAGCTTGCTCCGGAGAAATTAAATGACCAATCGGACGTGGTGGAGGGGCGGGGGGTGATGGAGCGGGTCTGAGAAAAACACCTGAGGAGGTGCCGGGCGGAATGTTACCAGGCGGGAAAATGCCACGGAGCCCAGCATTACAGGGGCTGGGAAGGTCATTCCAGGAAGTCTTAATCCTCCTGGCGCGAGGGCTTCTGCGCAGATCGACATGCACTGACCGGACATCGCCCCGGAATGGGCGGTCATGTCCATACCGTGATCACCCTGGCAACAAGGCATGTCTGCCATCGCCATGCCTTGCATGCCAGCGGAGGAAGCGCCGAGCGGCATGGCCACCGCTGCATTGCTTATCCATGCTCCCAGCAGGAACAGGGCCAGCAACGCTAGCGGGGGAAAGTGGCGGCGGATTCTCTGCATATCGGTGTCAGACGATCTCGATTAGTGGATGGCGTTCAGCGCACTGTCGAGCTTTGCTTTTTGCTCGGCAAAGGTGCCATAAAAAAAGTCGTTGCCGATGACGGTGATGGGGGCCACGCGCACCCCATAGCGTGCCTTGGCCTCGTCGGCCACTCCGGGCGTAGTGACGTCCCGCTCTTCGAACGCCAGTTCGCGTTCTCCAAGATAACGTCTGACAGCAGCGCAATCCGGGCAGCCCGGACTGGTATAGAGCACTATCTTCGCGTGGACCATGGTCCATCCTCCCGTCTCATGCGCCATGCTTGTCCGCCGGCCAAAGGTTGGCGCCGGTCCCGTAATCAATCAGCCGGCTAGGCTGTCGCGCACCCGGATCAGTTTGGCGCGTACCGTTTCACCGATTGCGGTCACCTGCGGGTTGCCGACCATACCAAGCACTGCGGCGGGGTCCATGAAACCCACCGTGATCTGGCCGTCGGCTTCTTCCCGGACAATGACATTACAAGGCAGTAGCAGCCCGATGTCAGGGTCGGCTTCAATCGCCTGGTGGGCAAATTGGGGGTTGCAGGCTCCCAGGATCTTGTAGGGCCGTGAATCGATCCCGAGTTTGGCCTTGAGGGTTGCAGCCACGTCGATCTCGGTCAGTACGCCGAAGCCTTCCGCTTTGAGGGCCTCCGTAACCTTGGAGAGGGCTCCCTGGAAAGATCCTGTGGTAGTGGTGGAAAAGGCATACGTCGTCATGAAGTTGCTCCTTATATCAATCGCAATCGCCCTATATGCTCTGGTATATAGAGCAGCGTTTCAGTCCTGAGACCAATTTGTCACCGGCCGGCTTCCCTGTGGTCATGGTGGCTATGAGCTACCTCCTGTGATTGGAAAATATCTTAGACCTTGAAGTCCGCTGCAGAGTCAAGACCAAAGACAAGCCTGTATTGCCGGTCGCCGATCGAGGTGACGGGATCACGGCAGCCTGGGCCCGAGGCCTTGGCTGCCGGCTTTCCATGAACACGTCGAGGGTGGGCATGGACCGATGCGGTCTCCCCATCTGATTGCCGCCATGTCCGACCTCGCCCCCCCCCGGAGCGGGGTCGAATCCTCACTGTTTTAGGATTTTCCCTGACTGCTTTCAATTGGCATGCCATGTTAGAATGCTTTTGTAAGCTTGGATCAAGGCATGACAATTTAATCCTACACTTCCGCATGCCTGCCTGATCCCTTTGATGTTCCTAGCTGCGTTCATTGCAGTCCATTCCTTTTCGGATGTGGCGATTGAGCGTTCTATATCGCGGCTGAGGTTGTGGTGATATATATAAAATTCATAACCACCATGATCGATTATTTTGTCTGGTAATCCGAATGTCCGTTTTGCCGCCGCCCCTTCGCGGCTGTTTGTAGAAAACATAAAGAAGGTCGGATTGAAATCCGGTCGTTGGTGGTCCCAGAGGATGGAGCTGGCATTTCCGCTAGGCACAAGATAGCCCATATTGGAACTTAATGTCCGAAGATGCAAATTACCGTGTGATACCAGGGACAGTACCGCCGGATTATCGAATCCCCAGTAGATGTCGCTGTACCCATATCGTAAATTTTCAGTTATTAAGAAATTGTACATGCTTTTAGCAGTGCCGGTGTTGGCGTTGAACCGCAGTTTTTAGTGTCCTGAGCTGCAAAACCAGCCAAGATTGCATATCCGGTAACGAGAGCAATGACTGCCCACCGTAAGGGCGAAGGTGACATCCACAAACGATGGGAAAAAGTGCAGAAAGCGACAATTCCGATATAATATATATTTATAATGTAACGCGCACTGATAACTCCAGAAACAAAATTTGTGACAATAAATGCGGTTGCCATAACCGCTGCCGATATGCCAAACAAGCTCAGTAGGATCTTTTCCGGACCGGATAAAGCGGTTCGGAGGCGGTATCCGGCTAGCCCCACGATTACAATAGATGTGGCATAGATTACCCAAGTTACCCAACTGAATATGCTATCCGGCAATGGATATAGATGAAATACTATGCCAATACTTTCCATGAGCAACAGCGCCTGATGTGGTGCCTGCGCAGGTGATGCAAAATGGATTGTCTGGCCAGAAAAAATGCCGGCCGCGCCGCCCGCAGAATAAACCAAGCGGCCGACGATAAAGGCGACGATGATGCCCCTTAAAAGGGTGCGCCGTGACGGCGCCGTTATGGCGAACCATTTGTCTGATTGCCACGCCAAGAGTAAAGCGGGAACAGTAAAGGCGGCAGCAAACCATGGATCTGATACTGTGCCAACAAAAATACAGGATACTAGCAATAATAATGACGATGAATGTTTATTGCTAAGATAGCGCGTCATCGCGTAGGAGCCAATCATCGCCCAAATCCAAACGCTATTGTGTGTTACCGGGTATGCCAGTATTACTGGCCAACCAATGGCCTGGGGCGTTGCGAGCAATGCCATCCACCAGGCCAGCCCGGCCCATTTCCAGGAACTTGTCAGAAGTCTGACAATCATGCCGCATGATGCAGCATATTATAACAAATATGAGCCAACCTTGGATAATTATAGACGCGCTGGAGACACCGGCAATGGCATAATAGATCAAAGCGAAAGGCATCAAGCTGAAGAATTGGTTATCTTGATTAAATCTCCATGTAAATGGGAAGGTTAAACCGTGGCTAAGCGTACCTTGATATACGGTTGCCATTTCCGTCAGGTCTTCCGAGTCCAGGGGGAGGGTTTGAAACGCTATCCCTAAACTGCAAACCAGCAGCACTGCAGACAATGCGATGAAAACCACGGGAGCAGCAATCCGCTTCGCCATCAAAACCTCGTGATTGAATTGGTTGATAACTGAGGTGATGTCGTCTTCTATGGTTTTCTATCCATGTTCCCGCCCATGTGACAGTCCCGCTCCCAAGGGGTCTTGCGGTGGGCAGACAGCGCCCAGACCATTTCCCCATGTCTGTCTGACCAGGTATACCGGTCGCTGCTTGCTTTCTTCATAAATCCTGCCCAGGTATTCTCCGATCACGCCCAGGGCCATAAGCTGTATACCGCCGAGAAAGAGTAGGGTAACCATCATGGACGGGTAGCCTTTTACAGAATTCCCATAAACCAGGGTTTGGATGATGAGCCAGGCAGCATAAAGGAGGGCTAAAAAGGAAACGGTGAAGCCCAGGTAAGAAGCCAGTTGGAGCGGCACCTGGCTGAAGGAGGTGATCCCCTCTACCGCGAAATTCCACAGCCGCCAATAATTCCACTTGGTCTTGCCGGCATGGCGAGGTTCCCGGTGGTAGTAGACATTCGCGCTGCGAAAGCCCACCCAGGCAAACAGCCCCTTCATGAAACGCCGTCGTTCCGGCAGTTGTTTCAAGGCCTCCAGGGCTGGCCGTGAGATCAGGCGAAAATCCCCCGTGTCCGGCGGAATGTCTACATTGCTCAAACGGTTGATGACGCGGTAGAAGAGATGGGCGCTGGACCTCTTGAACCAGGATTCCCCGTCCCGGGTGATGCGTACCGCATTGACCACCTCGAAACCCTCCCGCCACTTGGCGAGTAATTCCGGAATGAGTTCTGGCGGGTCCTGGAGGTCTGCGTCCAGCGGAATAGCCGCGTCGCCACAGGCATGGTCCAGTCCCGCCGTCAGGGCAGCTTCCTTGCCGAACTTGCGGGAAAAGTCGATGACCACGACACGGGGATCCTCCCGGTGCAGGGCCAGCAGTCGCTCCAGTGTATCATCCCGGCTGCCGTCGTTGACGCAGAGCATCTCCCAAGGCTCGCCGATTTCGTTCATGACGGCGCAAACCCGTTCATGGAGGGCGGCGATGTTGTCGGCTTCGTCATGGCAGGGGATGATGAGGGAGATCATGGCGCAAGACGAACGATTGTGTCGTCAAGGTCGCAGGCGCAAAAACTCGGCTGGCCCGATTCCCGCTGGTTGCGGAATCGCCAGAAGAGCCCATTCGGGCACATGTTCCTATCTTCCGCTCCAATTAGAGAATTTCCCCCATCAAATGACGGGTTGTTGCAATGGATTCCTAGGGTCCTGAGCATGGTGCCGATCCTTGTCGTTTTCGCTTTTTGCAGAGTATCGGCGATGAGCTTGTTGGGGGTCAACTCAAAGCGCCTTGTAATTCGCCGAGGATCGGCTAATTGTGCTACAAGTTTGGAACCATTCCGCCAGCCAGCAAGGCGCCTGCTGCATAAAGGAAGTTATGGCCGCGCATCCGGACCCAGCGATGACTTCTCTCAGGCCGTCTTACACGCCTCGCTGGTTGCATCGCCTGTGGATCGCTTTCGTCGTTCTCAATATTTTTGCCTGGAGTTTCCTCGCCTTCTACGAGGGGCAGCGGGTCTACGCGCAGGAAGCGAGTCATCTACGGTTGCTGTCTGCATCGTTGGCGCGGATGACGGTGCTCACCTTCGACGGTTTGCGGGATTCCCTGACCTTGATGGCCTGGGAAATCGCCCAGGGGCGGAAGCATGGCGTCCTTGATCAGCATGTTCAAGCCAACGCCATTTTGCAGACGGAGCCGATGTTGGGTTACTTGGCCGTAGTCTCGGCCACAGGACGGGTCGTGACTGCAGCGGGCCATGGCGCCTGGTTCCCCCAAGGTCCTATTGCTGCACGGTTGCGCCGGGAAGTCGGGATTTGCCTGGCGCAAAAGACCTTTTATATCGGGTCGCCTATCTCCGGGACTGTTCCCAAAAGCTGGGCCGTCCCCCTCTGCCATCCCGTTCCGGCGGTGGATGGCGGAGGGGCGATTCTGGCCTTGCTACCGCTGGAGGACGGGATATTCCCCTCCTGGAAAGGTCTGCCGTTACCACCCCACACGGCCCTGTTCCTGCTGCGGGATGACGGCTATCTGGAGAGCCGTTTCCCATCGCCCACCCTAACCGCCTTCGATCAGCGGCAGGCCGGCATCGCCGCCCGGTATCTGCAGGCCCACCCGGGATTGTCATCGGGAATCTATACCGGCATCTCCAAAGCGGTAGGGGAATGGCGGATGGGGGCCGTGCAGCGTGTCGCCGGGTATCCCCTGGTGGCTGGCGCCAGTATCCCCCGCGCCACCCTCTGGGCCCTCTGGACCCGCGGCATGCTGGAGCCCACGGCCGGGATTGCCTTTCTGCTGTTCTTCTCTTTTTTGGGCTATCGCTTTCTGTTGCGGGAAGCCAAAGATCGGGAGTTCGCCCAGCAACAGGCCCGGCAGGAAATCTGGGAGGCCAAGGAGCAGGCCGAGGTGACCCTGGCCTCCATCGGTGATGCCGTCATCACCACCGATGCCTCAGGACGGGTCACGGGGCTCAATCCTGTAGCAGAATCCATGCTCGGCTACAGGCTGCCGGAGGTGCAGGGGAGGGATCTGGAGGAGATCTTCCCCATCCTCAGCGAACAAACCCGCGCCCCCGTCCCCAACCCGGTGCGCCGGGTACTCCAGGAAGGGCGAGTCGTCGGCTTGGCCAACCATACCATTCTGGTCAGCCGCGATGGCCGCGAATACGCGATTGAGGATTCGGCGGCGCCGATTCGGCGCGCCAATGGCGAAATACTGGGCGTCATCCTGGTCTTTCACGATGTCACGGAAAAGCGTGGGCTCATGGCCGATCTTGCCCATCAGGCCACCCATGACGTCCTCACCGGACTGCCCAACCGGACGCTTTTCATGGATCGTCTGGGCCAATTCCGCAGCCAGTCCCATCGCCATGAGGAGCGTCTTCTGGCCGTTGGTATCCTGGACTTGGACGGTTTCAAACAGGTCAATGACCGCCTTGGCCACGACCATGGCGACCAACTCCTCCAGGAAGTGGCACGGCGTATGTGCGACACCCTGCGAGTCGGCGACACGGTGGGCCGCATGGGCGGAGATGAGTTCGGCATCCTGCTTCCCGACGTGACCGACCTGGAGCAGGTCGAGGGAATCTCCCGGCGCCTCCTGGAGGCCCTGCGCTTACCCGTCACTATCATGGAGAACACGGCGGTCATTTCTGGTAGCCTCGGTTGGACGGTCTACCCCCAGGATGAAGGTAATCCCCAGACCCTGCTGCGCCACGCGGATCTCGCCCTCTACGCGGCCAAGGACGGCGGCCGCAACCGCTATGCCTTCTTCGCGGGCAGCATGGATGAGCAGCAACGACAAGAAATGGAGATGTATGCAATGACGGAAAGCGCCCTTGCCGAAAGACGCCTGATCCTTTTTTACCAACCTGTCGTGGAACTGCACAACGGCGTGATCGGGGTCGAGGCCTTGATCCGCATGGAGCACCCGGAACGGGGGATCCTTCCGCCGGCCGCTTTCGCCAGCTCCCTGGATCATCCGCGCCTGGCCCGGCGTATTGGTTGCCTGGTCCTGGACCAGGCCCTGGGGCAGGGAGCGATCTGGCACCGCCAGGGACTCACTCTGCGCATCGCCGTCAACATCAGCGCCCGCCATCTCCTGGATGATGCCTTCCTGACGGATCTGCAGGAGGCCCTCGCCCGCCACCCGGACATTCCCCACGAGGCGTTGGAAGTGGAAGTTACCGAAAGCGCCCCCATGCTGGATTTCCACCGGGCGCGGGAGACCCTTCTGGCCTGCAACCGGCTTGGCGTGCGGGTTGCCCTGGATGACTTCGGCACCGGCAACGCCTCCCTGACCTATCTGCAAAAACTCCCCGCCCAGACCATCAAGGTGGACCAGAGTTTTGTCCGGGACATCATCAACGATCCCCGGGATTTCGCCATCGTCGCCGGCGTCGTCACCACGGCCCGGATGCTCGGTCTCGAAGTGATCGCCGAAGGGGTGGAAACCGTCGAGCATGCCCAACTGCTCACTACCCTGGAATGCCAGGCCCTGCAAGGCTATGCCATCGCCAAACCCATGCCCGCCATCGCCTTCGCCGACTGGATGAAGGCCTATGAGCCACTGGTTAAAAAAGACGATTCTACCAACCACCTCCCCCCGCATTTCCGGGAGGATATCACGTCCGGGGGTTTCTTCACCGCCCATTACCTGCGTATTCGGCAATTCCTCTCCGCCCTCCTGCGCAAGGCGGAGTTTCCTGCCCATGTCTTTGAGCCAGGTGCCGAATCCCACTGCCACCTCGGGGTCTGGCTCCAGCGTTTCAAGCAGAAGGCGCAGATCCCGGCCGCCATTCACACCCACCATCACCGTCTCCACGCCCTCGCCCGAACCGCCAAGGCCCAGTTCGATGCGGGAGATATCGCTGCGGCCCGCCAGACGGGTGTTCAACTCGCCGAGGAAAACCAGGCCCTCATGCAGGCCCTCTGCCAATGGGGGGAAGATCGGAAGCAGGCCGCATCCCCTCCCATACCAACGGATTATTAATGGCAGAGGTGCCGCGGGGGCAGGGGCCTTCTCCACCGCCCGGCGGTAAGCAATCTTTCCTTCAGGATCAGATCCAGGGAAGGGCGCAAACACTACCCCTGAGCCTGACGCGATAGGTTGCCGCTACGGGCTGACGTGAATGATCATGGCCGCCAGGATCAGGGTAACGGCGAGGAGTATGACTCCGTAAAGGGCGTATAATATTTTGTGAATGTGGTAGCAGCCCTGATCCACCTGCTTGACCGTGCGGATGAAATTGACGCCGCCGATGACGAGATTGCTCACGCCCAGCACGATGAATACGATCCCCATACCGGAAAAACTGTCGCCGGTAGTCAGCTTGGTGTGAAGCATGATGGACAATTGTTCGAGAAAAAAATCGAATTTCTCGATCACGAAACCAAATGCAATGAGCCCGATACCCGTCCGCACCCAGGCGAGAAAGGTTCTTTCTGCAGCCATATAGATGCGCGGATCAATAATTTCCTTTGCCGGCACGGTGATTCCTTTTTCAATATATTCAAGGTCTGATAAAAAGCGGTAGCCCACCACGAACATGATGGCGACCGCGGGCCAGGTGAGCAGATCGCGGATTTCGTGGAAAAACACGGTAAGCCGGTGGAAGTGGAACGCCGCAAAGAGGATGGCGAGCCGTTCGGCAAGCAATCCTGATCCAATTGCCACAAAGATGAGCTTGAAATAGCCCAGATAGGTGCGCTCCAGGGCCATATAAAGCCGTGGTTCCCGTGCGCTGGGGAGGTGCTTGAGAATGATCATGCTTCGATTTGTCGCTCGACATGGGCGTTTTTCACAAATTCGCCTTTCTTGGATAATCAAAAAACGCCGGGATACCCGGTGAAGAGCCCGGCTGCTGCGCAGCAAGGGTGCCTATGTGCCCGAGCCTGAGCCCAGCAAACTGGAGGATGGTAGCATACTCCGACCATTGTAAAAACGGCCCTTCATCCTACCCTTGACCGTTGGCCCCGGGATTGGTACCTTTTGCACCGTTCTCATGGTGACTGGCGCTTCGCAGCCAACATGCAATGAGAAGCGACCGGGCGGTTAGCTCAGCGGTAGAGCACTGCCTTCACACGGCAGGGGTCGCAGGTTCAAACCCTGCACCGCCCACCAAATAAAACAGGCACTTGGGGTTATCCCTCGGTGCCTTCTTTTTTATCCGGTGTAATTTCCGGTGTAAAAACGGCAAAAGCACGTTGGGCGGGCTCTGTTCTCGGAGAAGCCGGCGCGTGGTCGTCCTGTGCCTGGGCAGCATCCGCGCCGGCTGTTTGCCGGGGAGGGTCCGTTGCACCGGCATTGCAATGTTTAGGCATCATTCCCGGCTGGCGCGCCGCTGTGATCCAGCCGGGCCAGGAGGCGCAGGCCGCCGAGGATGCCGAGGATGCGCTGGCGGGTGTCCTGCTCGCCCTCGTCGCGGGGCCAGCATTTGCAGCGGGTGTGGGGGGCGAGGAGGAGGGCGGGCGGGTGCTTGCAGTCCAGGGCGATGAGCAAGTCAGGCCAAGGGCCGGCGGCGCCATTGCCCACTCCGACCAGGGCGTCGGCTTCTATCCATTCCCCGCCCAGGCCGGAGGCAAGCGCTGCGGCTCGCCATGCCTTTTCGCCATCGTCGGCGTGCCAGAAGCGAATGCGCGCCCGCCTTTTATACATATCCCCAGCTCCCCTGTATTGTATGCTAAAAATAACACGTTGGCGCAGAAGCGAGAATGGTTCATGGCGAGAAACCGGGCGGAAGCTGAGGAGGACTGGGGCGCGCTTCTGGGGGCGGAGGGGCCGTTGGCGCGTTGTTTGCCGCATTTCCGCCCGCGTGCGCAGCAGGTGGCCATGGCGGAGGCGGTGGCCGGGGTCCTGGTGGAGGGCGGGACGGCGCTCATCGAAGCGGGCACCGGGACGGGCAAGACCTTCGCCTATCTCCTGCCTGCCTTTCTCTCGGGTCGCAAGGTCCTGATTTCCACGGGGAGCAAGGCCCTGCAGGACCAGATTCTGGAAAAGGATGTGCCGCTGCTCCTGCAGACCCTGGGCCGTCCATTACACATCACCCGGCTCAAGGGGCGCAGCAATTATCTGTGTCGCCACCGTTTGCAGCGTTTTGCGGCCGAGGGTGTGGTGGTACCGGAACTGGCGCGGCAGTTGGAGGTGGTGGCGTGCTGGGCGGGGCAGACGCGGGAAGGGGATATTGGCGAACTGGCGGCCCTGGCCGAGGATGCCCAGGTCTGGCCTCTGGTGACATCCACCAAAGATAACTGCCTGGGCAGCGACTGCCCGGATTATGCGCAATGTCATGTCATGGAAGCGCGGCGGCGGGCGCAGGAAGCCGATATCCTGGTGGTGAACCACCATCTCCTGTTCTCCGATCTCGCCTTGAAGGCGGAGGGGATGGGTGACCTGTTGCCGCGAGTGGAGGCCATGATCATTGATGAGGCCCACCAGGTAGCGGATCTCGCCAGCCGCTTTTTTGGCCAGCACCTGAGCAGTCATCAGCTCCTGGAATGGGCGCGGGACAGCATGGCCGAAGGACTGCAGGAGGCCCCCGATGATGGCGAAATCAGCACCCGCGCCGAGGCCGTGCTGACGGCGGTGGAGGCGTGGCGGGCGTTGTGGATGGGGGTGGTGGATCGCGGCGAATGGCAGTCGCCGGGCCAGGATGCTGCGGGCGGGGCCTATGCCGCCCTGATCACGGCCGCAGGCGCGCTGGCCGCCACCTTGACGGCGGCGGCCTGTCGCGGCAAGGGTCTGGAGCAGTGTGCGCGCCGCGGCGGGGAGTTGCTGGAGGCGCTGGCGTTTTTTGCCAGCGCCAATGCCAAGGGTACGGTATTCTGGTATGAGCGGCGCGGTCGCGGCCTGAGCCTGCACGCCACCCCCCTGGACATTGCCGAGCCCTTCCGTCGTCACCTCCTGGATCGGGTGGAGCGGCTGGTGCTGACCAGCGCCACCTTGAGTGTGGACGGTGGTTTTGCCCACCTGGAACGGGCCCTGGGTCTGGAGGGGGCGCAGAGCCTGGCGCTGGCCTCGCCATTTGATTATGCGGGCCAGTCGGTGCTTTATCTGCCTCCTCGTCTACCCGATCCGGGTAGCCGGGGTTTCACCGTTGCCTGTCTGGAGGCGGCGCTGCCGGTACTCCGGGCCGCGGGGGGGAGAGCCTTTTTTCTTTTTACCAGCCATCGTGCCCTGCAGGAGGCGGCCGTCTGGCTGCCCGGGCGTCTCGACTATCCCATCCTGGTCCAGGGCAGCATGGCGCGGCCGCGCCTGCTCGAAGCCTTTCGCCGCCTGGGCAATGCGGTCTTGCTGGGGGCGGCGAGTTTCTGGGAGGGGGTGGACGTGCAGGGCGAGGCCTTGTCCTGTGTTATCATTGATAAACTTCCCTTTACCAGCCCGGCGGATCCCTTGTTTCGCGCACGTTCCGAGCAGTGCCAGTCCAGCGGCGGTGACGCCTTTCGCGAGGTGCAGATTCCCCAGGCCGTCATCGCCCTGCGTCAGGGGGCGGGCCGCCTGATCCGCTCCGAGGCCGATCGCGGCGTGCTCATGCTTTGCGATCCCCGTCTGCAGTCGCGGTCCTACGGCCGTATCTTTCTCAACAGCCTGCCACCGATGCGCAAGGTCTATGCCCTGGCTGAGGTGGAGGCCTTTCTGAGGGCTTGACCATGCCGCGCCTGCTGGCGATCGAGACGGCAACGGAGGCGTGCTCCGTAGCCATTGGTGACGAAGGCGGGATCATGGAGGAGTTCGCCGTGGCGGCCAATGCCCACAGCACCCTGCTTCTGCCCATGCTGGAAGAGGTGCTGGCGGCGAGCGGCTGGTCCCTGGCGCAACTGGACGGCATTGCCTGCGGCGTCGGGCCGGGGGGCTTTACCGGGGTGCGCATCGGCGTCAGTACGGCGCAGGGGCTGGCGATGGCGGCGGGCTTGCCGGTCTTCCCGGTGTCCAGCCTGCGCGCCCTGGCCATGGGAGCGCCGCAGGCGCAGGTCCTCGCCGCATTGGATGCACGCCGGGGCGAGGTCTATGCGGCGACCTTTTTGCACGCTGCAGCCGCTTTGCCGGAGCGCTTGGGGGGGGAACGGGTCTGCGCGCCGGAGCTGGTCTCCTGGCCGGGAGGAGGGCCGTGCTGGGGGGTGGGTAGTGGCTGGCAGGTCTATCACGCGGTCTGGGAGGCGGCCCTGGGTGGACGTTTGCTGGGCTGGGATGGCGCCGTCTTCCCCCATGCCGCCGATGTGCTGCGTCTGGCTTTGCCGGCCGCCCAGAGGGGCGAGGGGATGGATGCGGTCCTGTTGGAGCCCCACTACATCCGCCCTTCCCAGCCGGAGGAGCAACGGCCATGAAAGTGCGGCCGATGCTGGCGGAGGATCTCGACACCGTAGCGGAGATGGAGGCGCACATCTCGCCGGGGCCGTGGACGCGCGGGATCTTCCGCGACTGCCTGCAGGCCGGTTACGAGGCCTGGGTGCTGGAAGGGCCGGATACCGTGCTGACCGGTTTTGGCGTCCTTTCCGTGGGTGCGGCCGAGGCGCATATCCTCAACCTGGGCATAGCGCCAAGCTGGCGCCGTCGCGGTTATGGCCGCCAGATGCTGGCGCATCTTCTGCACCGTGCCATCCAATTGGGAGCCCAGCGTGCCTTTCTGGAGGTGCGGGTATCCAATGCCGGGGCGCAGAATCTCTATCGCGCCCTGGGCTTTCATGAAATTGGCGTGCGCTTGAACTATTATCGCAATGTGGAAGGGCGGGAAGACGCGCTGGTCTTGTCGCTGCTCCTGTCTCATTCCCAAACTCATTCAATATCCCATGCCCAGCAAGGTTAAAACCATATGGAAGTGAATCCGGCTTCTGCCGACACCGAAAGCATTCGCGACGAGATGTTGCGGCGCCGGACTTTTGCCATCATCTCCCACCCCGATGCGGGCAAGACCACGCTGACGGAAAAGCTCCTGCTCTTCGGGGGCGCCATTCAGTTGGCGGGTACGGTGAAGGCGCGCAAGAGCGCCCGTCATGCCACCAGCGACTGGATGGCCATCGAAAAGGCGCGCGGCATCTCGGTGGCGAGTTCGGTGATGCAGTTCGTTTACGGCGAACACGTCATCAACCTCCTCGACACCCCCGGTCACCAGGATTTTTCCGAGGATACCTATCGGGTGCTGACGGCGGTGGACTCGGCGCTGATGGTCATTGACAGCGGCAACGGCGTTGAGGCGCAGACCATCAAGCTGCTGGAAGTCTGCCGTCTGCGCGATACGCCCATCATCACCTTCATGAACAAGTTCGACCGCGAATCCCGCGACCCCATGGAGCTATTGGATGAGGTGGAGTCGGTGTTGGGTATCCAGTGCGCGCCCATCACCTGGCCCATCGGCATGGGCAAGCGTTTTCGCGGCGTTTACCATCTGTTGCGGGATGAAGTGCTGGTCTTTGTGCCGGGGCAGGAGAGTCGGGAGCAGGAGTTCGAGCGGATCCAGGGGATCGACCATCCGGAACTCCTGCGCCGCTTCCCTGATGAGATGGCGGAACTGGCCGAACAGGTGGAGCTGGTGCGCGGCGCTTCCCATCCCTTCGATCTGCAGGCCTTTCTGGCGGGTCAGCAGACGCCGGTCTTTTTCGGTTCGGCCATCAACAACTTCGGCGTGCGGGAACTGTTGGCGGCCCTCATCGACTGGGCACCGCCGCCCCGGCCACGGGAAGCCAGCGGGCGGATGGTGGAGCCGGTGGAAAACGCATTCAGCGGCTTCGTATTCAAGATTCAGGCCAACATGGACCCGCAGCACCGTGATCGGGTGGCCTTTTTGCGGGTTTGTTCGGGACATTTCACGCGGGGGATGCGCATCCGTCACCTGCGTCTGGGACGCGATATCCAGGTGCACAATCCCATTACCTTTCTTGCCCAGGAGCGCGAACTGGTGGAAGATGCCTACGCCGGCGATATCATCGGGCTGCATAATCACGGCAATATCCAGATTGGCGACAGCTTCAGCCAGGGTGAGGCCCTGCAGTTCACCGGCATCCCCTACTTTGCGCCCG
>JAJYQY010000012.1 GCA_021794385.1 Pseudomonadota bacterium
ACTCCTTGAAATAGGGAAATATTTCTCCAGACGGCAACGCGGTATCTATGCCCAGGCCACGGGCAGACGTGCCATAAATCTGTCCCGTACCCACTGCACGAAAATAGCTCGCCCCCAAAAAAGAAATGAACTCGTTTGGATGCGGCGGGGTGTTGAGCGGATACAAAAGGCGGAAACCGGCATAGCCCAGAGCGGAAGGCAGATCCGTCGGGATCTGCAGCTTGCCAAAGCTAAAATGCCGGAGCGAAAAAGGGATAGGCTGTACTTGGCCATCCACGACCCTACGGATCACGACCGGGCGATTGAAATAAGAACCGGGCAGATAGAATTGGGCTTCAAAGGGCAAGCCCTGCTTATGCCACAGGGGATCCACATCCTGGATCTCGGCATATTGCTCGGGCGTAAGCCTTTGCAAGGACGCCGGCACGGGCAGGGTCCGCGCCTGATAAGGCGACGCCAGCAATGCTTTGGCCTTGGTTTCCACCTGAGCGAAGCCAAAGGGGCCAGCAAGGGCGGGCGTCGCCATTGCCCAGAAAAATAGGCCAAGGCAAACGGAATAGACCAGGGATCGGAGATAACGAGTCGGTGAGATGGCGCGTTCATGCTTCATGCCAGTCCTGAAGCAGCATTCATGCCATATATTATCTGGTTGTTTTATAAAGATATATGCGTCAGGACAGCAAGGCTTTGTCGCCATCACCCGACGCATATCCGCCATCAGGCCTTAGCGGTATGGCAAAATTCCGACCCTATCTACACAAGTTTCTGGAAAATCATGGCAACACATTGATTATTATAAATTGTTAGCATATACGAAAAATACTTATGAAGGACGATATCCCGCTTTTTCGCTGGAATCCTGAATGATTACCGTCGCCACCCAACAACAACACGCCTCAAGAAATCAGACGGATCAAAGCGGCGATGGGAATCCGCCACCGGCTTCTGAATCGTCCGCCGCCCGCGCCGGCCCCAGAATCCATAAGGATAATCTATAGATCCATCGCAAACGCTGCAGGGCGCAGCGCAGGCGGACGTTGTAAGCTTTGGGCATCGTTTACTTGCCAGCCGGATTCCCGAAAAAGGTGCAGACTGAATGAATACAACCCCGTTTGACCTCACGATCATTGGCAGCGGCCCGGGCGGTTATCGTGCCGCAGTACTGGCCACCCTCCGCGGTCAGAAGGTAGCCATCATCGAGCGCGCCACGTGGGGAGGAACCTGCCTCAACCGCGGCTGCGTGCCCAAAAAGGACTGGCACGAAACGGCGAAATGGATCGAACAGAGCCGACACTTTCACCAACGCGGCGTCATCGGCGGCCCGCTGGGGGGGGATATGGACCAGGCCTGGCTCCACCAGCGCGAGGTCGTGGACACCGTTCGCACAAGTTATACCGATTATCTCAAGCGCCTGGGGGTGCAGATGTTCAGCGGCCATGGCCGTTTCCGCGACGCCCACCACATCCGGATCAGCGGCGCTACCGGCATCGAGGAGCTCAGCACCCGGCACAGCGTCATCGCCACCGGGTCCGCCCCGCTTCTGCCCGACTCCATTGCCACGGTGCCAGGCCGCGTTCTGACCAGCGACATGCTTTTTGACGATGGTGTCCCTGCGGGGCAGCGGGTCTTGCTGGTAGGCGGCGGCGTCATTGGCACCGAGTTCGCCTACATCTTTTCCATGCTCGGTAAAGCCGTGAGCTGGGTGGTCCACTCCCCTGCCCTGGCACACACCTTCTATTCCTCTCAAGCCAAAGATACCCTACGCGACGCCCTGGAAGCCCTGGACATCCATCCCCGCGCCGGCTTTCAACTGGCGCGCATGGAGGCCGTTGGCGCCGGGGTAACGGCATTCGGGAGTGATGGCACCACGCTGGAGGCCGACTGGGCGCTGCTGGCCACCGGCCGCAAACCCTTCACGGACGATCTGGGGCTGGAAAACACCGCCGTTACCCGGGGCGGGAACGGTTTCGTGCAAGTCAATGACCATCTGGAAACGGCAGAGGCCGGCATTTATGCCATTGGCGACGTGATCGGGCCACTGATGAATGCCAACCAGGCATTGGCCGATGCGACCCTGGTGGTCAACAACATCGTGTCCGCCAGTCCCAAGAGCCGCAACTCCTTGTGGGTACCGGAACTCGTCTATTCGGCGGTCGAACTGGCGCGTATCGGCATGAATGACGATCAGGCCGAGGATGAGGGCTTTGAGCCTGCCGTAGGTTTTGCCGCCTTCGAGACCTCCCCCCGCGCCCTCGGCCAGGATGACACCCGGGGCTTTGTCCGTCTCCTGGCGGACATGGATAGTGGCGCGCTGCTCGGTGGCGAAGTGGTAGGTCGCGAGGCTGGCGAACTCATCCATCTGCTCTCGCTCTCCGCAGACCGGGAACACTTCCTGCGCCAACTCGCCCAAGCCCGCTTCAACCATCCGGCGCGGGCCGAAGAGCTGCTCAACGCTACGGAAACCCTGGCGGCACGTTGGGGCCTGCAGGCGCAGATCTTCGGTGAAGACTAGCTACGCCCGAAGATGCCCCATACCCCGGCCAGGATGGTAGGAAAGGCCAGAAAGAGATTGATGCCGGAGAAAAAACGCACCTTGGCGGCGGCCCCCCCGGCCGCCTTCCAGTCTTGTCGTCCGATAGCCCGCCCCATTTGCCGAAGCGGTGCAAAAAAGACGTGCAGGGCCAGCAATACCATAGAGGTACCCAACACCACCATGATCCACATGGCCAAGCTGAGGGCGCCAAAACCGCCATACAGAAAGACCATGCCATAGCCGGTGACTACCAGCGTCGCCCCGGCCAGCCAGACCCAGGCAAAAAACCGTTTGAGCAGCCCATAAAGCAACTGGGCGCGCTGATCTTGAGCCGTGATGAAGCGCGCCAGGAGCGGCGCCAACATCAGGTTCAGCATGAAGAGCCCGCCAATCCAGATCACCACCGCCAGGACGTGGAAAAACTGTGCAATCAACATATCTTTCATGCCTCATCTCCATGGCGCCCGGATGCGTGGGCCGCCCATAAAAACCGTTCTACATCCGCCAATTCTTCGCCAATGATGGTATGTCCCATCGCATATTCACGCCACAGCCCATGATAGCCCCGGGCTTCCAACAACTTGAAACAATGGCGGGCAAGGTCCAGAGGGATGATCGGGTCAAAAGCGCCGTGGGCCATGAAAATGGTCGGCGAATCCGCTGCCGCGGCGGGCAGGAGATCCTTGCGGGGCAAGTAAGCGCTCAAGGCCAGAACACTCGCCACCGACTCGCCGGCATGCAATGCCGTATAAAGGGCCATCGCCCCACCCTGGGAGAAACCTCCGAGGACGATGGGCCGCGACGACCGGGCCCGCTCCGCAGCGAGCAACGCCCCCAGCGCGCCGGCCATCGCCGCCAGGCCATCGCTATCCTCCCCGGCAGCGCCATCGAAACCGTAAACGTCATACCAGGCCCGCATCAAGGCGCCACCGTTCAGGGTGACGAAGCGCAGCGGGGCATTGGGAAATAACCAACGGACCCTCGTGCGCCCTTCCATGGCCTCGGCAATCCCGGCAAGATCCTGCATATCCGCCCCCAGGCCGTGGAGCAGGATGATGGTCAATTCACTATGCGGCCCGAGCTCGCGAACGATCAGGCCCGGTTCCCATAGCGGATCAGCCATGCTCGGGCCTCGCCAACTCTCCCTGGGTCCGGACGGCATCGAGCTTGCGATACAATGTTCGCTCACTCACTCCCAGACGCTGGGCCAAGCTACGGCGATCCCCCCCATGGCTCTCGCTCGCCCAGCGCAAGTAACGCTCTTCAAGCTCGGCCAGCGGGATGATCCCGGCCACGCCCGGCACGGCCGCGGGCACCGTCAATGTTTGTAGAGTTGCACTTTTTTGTAAGGAAGGCGGGAGGTGCTCCGGTCGTATCCATGTGTCATCGGCAAGCAGGGCTGCACGCTCCAGGA
>JAJYQY010000081.1 GCA_021794385.1 Pseudomonadota bacterium
TATCGGCCATGGGCACTCCCAGCATGGCGTCCAGAAGCGACAACATCCCCACCAAAAAAGACTGATGCATTTGCACGCCGTCAGCGCTTAAAGCAGGCGCCTTTTGCCGCAATTGCTCGGCGAGCCGCCCGCGCGTAGCGGCCATGGTCAATAGCGGTGAGCTACGCCCGCCCTGACCGGCAAAAAGGAGCAAGGTCAGCCAACGCTGGAGCGGCTGGCGGCCCAGGAGGATCAGCGCCCGGCGGATGCTGTCGATCTCCTGGCCACGCGTCAGGCCGGCCGAGTTCATGTAACGCAACAACTGATAAGACAGGCCGGGATCCTTTTGGAAAGCCTGCTCGATCTCGGCAACGGGGCTATTTCCGCCCAGCAGGTTCAGGAGCCGAAAAATGCTCAGATGATTCGCCGCAATCCGCTTCCCGGCGATGATCTCCGGCCGCATGAAATAGTAGCCCTGGGTAAAGTCCACTCCCGCCTCATAACAATGCTGCGCAACAGCCTGGGTTTCCACCCGCGTCGCCACAATCGCTTTGTCCCCGGACCGCCTGATGGTGCGAATCTGCGCCTGCACGTCGGATAACTCCGCGCTGTAGAGATCCACTTTCACAAAATCCATGAAAGAGAGCAGGTCCACATGCCACAGCGTATCCTGAAAACGATCCAAGGCGAGGCGGTAGCCCTGCCGGCGTAGCGCCCCAAGGGTAGCCAGAAATTCTGCGCTGGGCGCTTCGGTGATGGTAAACTCGGGAATGATCCGATCGGCCGGAAACAGCCCCAGGCTTTTTTCATCAAAAAGGCTGTTGGTGAAATTCACAAAGGCGAGCTTGCCGCCCAAGAGCTGTTCCACGCCAAACTGGCTAAAGGCCTTGATCAGCACGCGCGCGGAGGCCAGGAAGGGGTCATCCATGGGACCCCCCTCTTCCTCCCGGGCATACAGCTCATAGCCAATGATCTCCCCTTGCCGACCCAGGATGGCCTGGCGAGCGATGAATTCTTCCCGGGGCGCCGTTGCCGCGGCGTCCCGCATTTGCGGGTCAATGGTGTTGCTCATGGGACCTCACACCGTCATCAAGCGATCCAATAGATTTTTGGAAATCCCTGTCACCTGCAGCAATCTTGCATAGTAGGCCCGATCAATCAAATATTGGCATAGGTCCAATAAACGTAACACCGCCGCCGTCACCGCGCCCTCCGGGTATTGATGCGCCACCCCGATGCTGCCCAACACTTGCGGCAGGGCAGCGCGCAAGTAACTCATCCCAAAGGCGGTAAACAATGGAGGAATACGCGCCTGCACATGAGCCTCCCCGACGCGATCCTGCGTATCGAGGAAGGCGGCATCATGGGGGCCCGTAAATAGCTGCTCCAGCCATTGGGTGATATTCGCCTCCACCAGCGCAGCGTGGGTCTCAAGCCGCTGCTCCACTTGCGGGTCGGCGCGCAGCCGCTGCATAAAACGCTGCGCCACAACCGCCATATGGGGCACCACCTTGGGCCCGACCTCCTGCAACAGCCGAAGATCATCAACACCAAAGCCGGAAATCCGCAAAAAACTGGACAACTGCGGATCCTGTTGCGCCACGCCCAGAAAATCCATATCCGTTCCTCCCGAGTTAGTAAAAAGATCCAATTTCTAAGAGCTCGTTGAAATAATCAGCAGAAAATTCTCATGGAAAAGCAAAAGCGGGGCTGACCGGGCGTTCTGGGGCGCTTTCCCTGATATCGCTGCGCCGCCGCTTGCCGGCTTTCCGCTACGGCACTCCCCCGGAAGTCCTGATGTAGCGCAGGATCTGATCAGCGGTCATGGCAATGGAAAAATAAAGGCCGACGCGCGTCTTGGGTAGACCGCCACTGGTCTTCAGCCAGCCGAAGATAAACGCGATACGCCGGTGCGGCGCACATAGATAGCCAGAACATACCGCGGAAGAAACGCCGGCGATACCTTGGCACCATCAGGGTAAGAGATGTATTCCTCTTGGCGGAAACCCCCTAATAGTAACCCGTCTCCCGATGTACTTCCGGCAGCCCGCCGCCTTCCACGGTGAGCGCCCAGATCATCCGCGCCACGCTCTCTGGCGCAATCACCGTCCGTTGATTATGGCTGGCGGCCAGTCCCTCCCGCAACTCCTGGCGCACCGCATGGGATCCGGTAAGATCAAAGAGGATATCGATATCCTGGCTCCGAGCGATCAGGTCCTGGACATCATACACGGGAATACCCGCGTTTTCGGCCGCCATGCGTCCCGGGGTATGGTTCGGCTCCGCCACGGCAATGATCTGAATGCCCTGACGCGGCCTGTTGCGCAGGGCGTCCAGAAATGCCGAGCCCACCCGTCCCAGACCGATGATGGCTATCGCTTGCTGCTGCATGATGCACCTCTCTCTTTGTGGTATATCCGGCCAATTAGGCGAAAACCCCGGCTCTGTCCAGCAGGCATATCACTGACATCTACATCGAAAACATCCCGAGAAAGTGCCTGCACCACACAGGGGGGAGGACACCCTGCGGGCAACACGCTGCTGCTACCGGCAACCTGGAACCGCAATCGGTATCGCGCCTTCCACCAACCCATAGAACGATCTGCGCTGGTGGCTAATTGCGAAAGGACCGAATATGAGCTATTTACGGTTTCAGCTTGCCCGCCTTCCCACCATGAGCCGCCAGATGATGCCGACCGCGCCATTTTTCCCGAGTTGCCGCTCCCCTCGGGCACCGCTGATCGAACTCCAGCGAGAGTGGCTGCGGGCCCTGGCCGAGGCGAGGGTTTCGTCGCCCTTGAAACAGGATATAGGTACCCGAAAAGACCTGGATAGCCCCTTGCACCAGGTCAAGGACCGCAACGAAAAGCCCCGCGAAGCCCTTAGCCAGGAGCACTCCCATGACCCTCTCTCTGCGCACCCTGCCGCAATTCCTCTGGTCCCGGCTCAAGGCCCAGATCGGCCAGTTCTTCTTCGTCGCCCCCGGCGAGTTGCGGGATTTTTTGCTGAGCCGTTACCATTCCCCCCTCTTCGCCCGCTACCGGGCGCGCTTCATCCTCTCGCGGGTGCGCATGATGGCGGCCGTTTTTGCAGTGCTGACACCCCTGTGGATGATGGTGGATTTCCTTACTTTCCCTGCCTGGGTAGCCACGACCCTGGCGGACGGGCGTATCATGACCAGCATCGCCTTTGCCCTGCTCGCGCTGCTCTGTCGCTGCACCCCTAATCCCGGCCACGCCCGGGCAGCCATTGGCCTGCTACTCGTCATCCCGACGACCTTCTTCATTTTCAGCCGCGCCCTTCTCGCCGGTCTGCACTTCGATGCCATGGGCACGGCCATGGCATCGGGATATACCTTTCTGCCCTTCGTGCTCATAACGGGTCTCGCGCTTTTCCCCTTGGTGGCGACCGAAACACTCCTTTTCGCCTTGCCGCTCCTCTCCGTCTTCGTCCTCTCCGCGCTTATGCGCCACGGTCCTGGCCTGCTGCCAGGACTGGATGACCTAGCCGTCTTCTGGCTCCTGCTCCTCATTACCGTGGTGGGCAGCATGGCCTCTCTGAGCCAATTGCAACTGATGAAAGGGCTCTTCCAGCAATCCAGCCTGGACCCCCTCACCCGGACCCTGAACCGTCGCAGCGGAGAACAATTCCTGGCATTGCAGATGGCGCAGGCGAAAAGACAAGGTTTTCCCCTCGCCATCGCCTTTCTCGATCTGGACGATTTCAAGAAACTCAATGATCAGTTCGGCCATAAAGTCGGTGATGAAGTCCTGTTGCATGCGGCCGAGGCCTTTCGTCAGGCCCTGCGCGACGGCGACGCGGTCATCCGCTGGGGTGGGGAGGAGTTCGTACTCGCGATGCCTTACGCCACGGCGGAGCAGGC
>JAJYQY010000035.1 GCA_021794385.1 Pseudomonadota bacterium
GACTCAAGGCGCGGCTGAGGAGTCGGCCATAGAGGTGACCCGCCGGTTTTTTCGTCTGGATCTCGGGGTGGAGGCTGATGGCCAGGCCATTGTCCGCCTGGAGGCTTTCCTGGAATGCCGGACGGGTAACTGCGGGGAGCTCTACATAGGTCTGGGCACTGATCACGATGAGACCGGCAAGGTCTTCGGCCGAACGTTCCGCCAAGGGGTATAAAACCGTGGCCACAATGATCAACAAAGTCAAAAGTTGCAGCAAAACGATACCAAACCCCAAGGTCCAGGCGGTCTGGGAAAAAAGGCTGCGCCCCCGGAAAATCCTCACGGCTGCGGGACGAGGCGATAACCCGCCCCGCGCTCCGTGAGCAAGTATTGGGGCTGGCGTGGATTCTCCTCCAGTACCCGCCGCAGGCGGGTGACGCGCACATCGATACTCCGGTCGAAGCGACCGTCCTCCTCGGCACCGAGCAGTTGCAATAAAAATTCCCGGCTCAGCACCCGCCGCGGGCGTCGGGCAAAGACCAGCAAAAGCTCCATCTCCGCCGGGTTGAGGTCCACCGCCTCACCATTGCGATACAAACGACGCTCCGGAAAATTCAGACAGAAAGGACCGAAGCAGAGCTGATCCCCCCTTTCATCCTTCCCACCGCGGCGCAAGAGGACACGCAGGCGCGCCACGAGCTCCCGGGCATTGAAGGGCTTGGCGAGATAGTCATCGACCCCGCTTTCGAGGCCCATGATGCGCTCATCATCCTCACCCCGGGCCGAGAGCATGAGGATGGGCGGCCCACCCCTTTCCCGAAGTTGCCGCGCCAGGGTAATACCATCGGCCCCCGGCAACATCCAGTCGAGGACGATGACATCCACCGGCGCTTCCGCCAGGGCCGCCCACATTTGCTGGCCACCATGGGCTACCCGCACGCCAAAGCCCTGCCCCTCCAGATATTCCTGGAGCATCTGCGCCAGCCGTTGATCATCGTCCACTATCAAGACGACCGCCATGGAAACCTCCCGGAAACATTCCTGAAATTTTTATCTTCTAATCTTAGCAAGATCGCGGCACAGCGACAGCCGCCTCTCCCCAATGGCAGGAGCATAAGATGAGGACAAATAGCAGCTTGACGCCGGCAGCGGCCACCCTTTTTATGCCTGGTACGGCCGCGTCCGAGCCGGTCCTCGCCGATACCATGATCACTGATAGGCAGAAAATATGATCACTCACCAAAACGGTTCAGGCCTGATGCCCAGGTTGTCGAAAGAAAGCTTCGACCAGCTACTCACGGATATTCGCGCATCACTGCAGCAGGTGGAGGCCACCATCATGCAGCGTGAGGTTCCCTTCCTCGCTTTGCTTGCGGCTTATCCCGCTTCGCCAGGCTGTGTCTTGGAGATCGGTGCGTTCAAAGGAGCTTCCACCATTGTATTGAGCAGGGCAGCGCGAGCCGCGGGTGATGAGTGCATCTGGACAGTCGACCCGTTCACCAGCCCCTGCGCGACCGACCCGGATTTGGCCGGAGGTTCCGGTTACCCTGAGTTTCTGAGCAACCTCGAAAAGACTGGGGAAGAGCCGTTCGTCCGAGTTTTCCAGGGATTTTCTCGGGACTTGGCCAAACAGTGGAATCAGCCCATTCGCCTATTGTGGATTGACGGCGACCACACCTACCGCGGCACCAAGCAAGACTTCGACTTGTTCTCACCCTTCCTTGCCGACGGAGCCATCATCGCCTTCCACGATGTGCTTGCCACGCAGCCTGGGCCGTGCCGCGTGTTTCTCCACGAGGTGCTGCTTTCCCCGGAGTTCGGGCCTTGTGGCCTCAGCGGTTCCATCGGCTGGGCGCAGCATGTGCAGCGCCCCGAGGTCGCCGCGCGTTATTTCCCGCAGAAGCTCAAGCTATACTCCGCGCTTTGTCCTCATGCCGGGGCCTGTGCACTCGGGTTGCGGATGCCTCGACTGGGGAAGTTGCGTTATAACTTTCTACGCAATGCCTACCGTCAGGCGCCGAGTTCGACAGAGTTTTTGAGAAGTTTGGCAACGTGACTTTGAGGCATAACGAAAGTGGTCGAGGGGAGCGTTCCTTCCATGGGTGCCAATGCCGCCGGCAACACCCAACCCTCTTCATTCAAGAAATATTCCAGAAACAATTTACCCGTAATCTTTACTCGATCGCGGCACAGTGATCCCAGATCTTCTGAAAATGAGCGGAGCGTCATTAAAAATAGCTGCCCCTGCTACGCAAGGGTGCGGTCGATAGTACGGTTTTCGTACCGGTTTCTAGTGGTAGCGGTTGTAGTGGTTGTAGCGGTTGTTTTGCGGCTATTAGGCGAACTCTGTAGTTCGCCTTTTTTTATGCCCGGCGGCCCATGCTAGAATGGCTGCATTCCACCATAGAGGACTCCCCATGGACGTCAAAGCCCAGCGCCTGATCTGGATCGACCTGGAAATGACTGGCCTGCAGCCGGAACAGGACGAGATTCTCGAAATAGCCACCCTGGTCACCGATAGCGACCTGCGCGTCCTCTGCGAAGGGCCGGTCCTCGCCGTGCATCACGACGAGGCCGTCCTGGCCCGCATGGACGACTGGAACCAGCGCACCCACGGCGCCTCGGGCCTCATCCGCCGCGTCCGGGAGAGCCGCCTGGATAGCGCCGCCGTCGAGGCCCAGACCCTCGACTTTCTCAGTACCCACGTTACCGCCGGCACCTCGCCCATCTGTGGCAACAGCGTCTGTCAGGACCGCCGCTTCCTCGCCCGCCACATGCCACGCCTGGAGCGTTTCTTCCACTACCGCATGATCGACGTCAGCACCCTCAAGGAACTGGCCCACCGCTGGTATCCGGAGCAGCCGAAATTCCCCAAGAGCGAACGCCACGAGGCCCTCTCCGACATTCGTGAGTCCCTCGCCGAACTGGCCTACTATCGTAGCCGGATCTTCCGCAGCACCAAGGTGGAAATAGCCGGCAATATCGGTGAGGTAGACGTTCCCTAATCCTTCACCGGCATCGGCAGGTTGTGAATGAGGTCCACCCGCACCCGGACTTCCATCTCCTCTGCCAACAACCGGCAGCGCAAGTAGTCACCAGTCGGCGTGGATTCCAGTTCCAGAGGCAGAACAAGCTCCATATAATGCGTCGCAGTCCCTTCCTCCTCCCAGTGCAGGCGCATCTGCTCCGATGTTAAGATGGCGATCTCCAGGCGCTCCGCAACTTGCGGTGGTGTCGGCGGTGGTGACGCGATGGGCTTCATGGGGGCTCCCGAAATGGATGTGGATCTCTTTTACGAACTGGCCGTACCCGAGCATTCAGGGCGCAGCGAGGCGCAAGTGTATCACGAAACCCTCGACGAACTGAGCCTTGCCGACGGCTTGGGCTTCCACGGGGCGTGGTTGGTGGAGCATCATTTCATGCGCCAATACTCCCATTCCAGCAGCCCCGAAACCTTTCTCGCCGCCGCCAGCCAGCGCACCCGACACCTGCGCCTCGGTCACGCCGTCGTCGTCATGCCTTACAACCATCCGGTGCGGGTGGCCGAACGCAGCGCCGCCCTCGACATCCTCAGCAACGGCCGCCTCGATCTGGGCGTGGGCCGCGGCTTCTCGCCCAAGGAATACGCCCTCTTCGGCGCTCGGATGGCGGACAGCCGCGCCCATGTGCAGGAGGGTCTGGCCATCCTTCGTGCCGCACCGGGAGGCGCGTTCAGCCACCACGGCAAGATTTATCAGTTTGACGATATCGAGATCCTGCCCAAACCCCTCCAGCACCCCCACCCGCCCCTGTGGACGGCCGCCGTGAGCCCGCCCACCTTCACCTGGGCCGCGGAGGAAGGCATCGGCGTGCTGGCGGG
>JAJYQY010000046.1 GCA_021794385.1 Pseudomonadota bacterium
GGCCCTGCGGGTCTATGCCGATGAGACCCGCCCCTGGTTGCAGGGCGCCCGCCTGACCGCCTGGGAACTGCAAAAAGACGGTATCCCCTTTTCCTTGAATGTCGACGGTGCGGCGGCGGCACTGATGCAGCAGGGGCTCATTCAGGCGGTCATCGTCGGCGCCGACCGGATTGCCGCCAACGGCGATACGGCCAACAAGATCGGCACTTACGGCCTGGCCGTGCTGGCACATTATCACGGCATACCCTTTTACGTGGCCGCGCCCCTCAGTACGGTGGACTTCGCCATGGCCGATGGCGCGGGTATCGTGATCGAAGAACGGCCGCCCGAAGAGGTCACCCATTGCGCCGGCCTGGCGGTGGCGCCGGCGGGGGTGCAAGTGCGCAATCCGGCCTTCGACGTTACCCCGGCAGTCCTGATCAGCGCCATCATTACCGAGCGCGGGGTGGCCCGCCCTTCCTTCGTCGCCAGTTTGCGGGAGTTGCAGGGGGCGTGAATGCAGCGTGCCGCCCCTTGTGGCATAATGATATTTTATTATGCGGTCGGCGCTTGTCTGCGGGCCGTGTTTTGGTTTGGCTTTAACCGCCAGGAGTTGATGGCCTCAGCATGATAGATTTCGCGAAAGAAACGATCCCCATTAGTCTCGAAAACGAGATGCGCCAGTCTTATCTCGATTACGCCATGAGCGTGATCGTGGGTCGTGCGCTGCCCGATGCCCGCGATGGCTTGAAACCAGTGCATCGCCGAGTGCTCTTTGCCATGCACGAAATGGGCAACGACTGGAACAAATCCTATAAAAAGTCGGCCCGCGTGGTGGGCGACGTCATCGGTAAATACCACCCCCATGGCGATACCGCGGTCTACGACACCATCGTGCGCATGGCTCAGGGTTTTTCCATGCGCTACCCCCTCATTGACGGCCAGGGCAACTTCGGCTCGGTGGATGGGGACAGCCCCGCCGCCATGCGTTACACGGAGGTGCGCATGGCGCGCATCGCCCATGAAATGCTGGCGGATATCGACAAGGAAACGGTGGACTTCGGGCCCAACTACGATGAGTCGGAGATGGAGCCCCTGGTCCTCCCCAGCCGGATCCCCAATCTCCTCGTCAACGGCTCGGCCGGCATCGCCGTGGGCATGGCCACCAATATCCCCCCCCACAACCTCGGCGAGGTCATCGCCGCCTGTCTCGCCCTCGTTGATGATCCGGAGACCAGCGATGCCGACCTGATCGCCCTGATCCCGGGACCGGATTTCCCCACCGCGGGCTTCATCCATGGGCGGGCCGGTATGGCCGAGGCCTATCGCACCGGCCGCGGGCGGGTGGTCATGCGCGCCCGCACCGAAGTGGAGACCGATAAAAAGACGGGCCGGCAAAGCGTCATCGTTACGGAGTTGCCCTATCAGGTCAACAAGGCCCGGCTCATCGAACGCATCGCCGAGATGGTCAAGGAAAAGCGCCTGGAGGGGATCAGCGACCTGCGCGACGAGTCGGACAAGTCCGGCATGCGTATTGCCATCGAGATCAAGCGCGATGCCATTGCCGATGTGGTGATCAATAACCTTTTTCAACACACCACCATGCAGAGCGTCTTCAATATCAATATCGTTGCCCTCCTCGACGGCGCCCCCCGCACCCTGGGGTTGCGCGACCTCCTGCAGGCCTTCCTCCAGCATCGCCGGGAAGTGGTCACCCGGCGCAGCGTTTTCGAGCTGAAAAAGGCACGGGATCGGGCCCATATCCTGGAGGGTCTGGCGGTGGCCTTGGCCAACCTCGACACCCTCATTGCCTTGATCCGCGCGGCCGTCAATCCGGCCGAGGCCAAGGCGCAGATCCTGGCGCGCCCGTGGGAGCCGGGCCTGGTGGCGGCCCTGCTGGCCGAACGGGGCGAGCCTTCGGCGGGTTTGCAAGCGGATGGTTATCATCTTTCGGAAGTGCAGGTGCAGGCCATCCTGGATTTGCGCCTGCATCGCCTGACCGGGCTGGAACAGGACAAGATCCGCGATGAATATCTGGAGCTGCTGAACCGTATCCGCGAGCTGCTGGACATCCTGGCCTCCTATCCCCGCTTGATGGCGGTGATTCGCGAAGAACTGGTGGCCATCCGCGATCAGTACGGGGATGCACGGCGGACGGAGATTGTCGAAGATAGCGCCGATCTCTCCATGGAGGACCTCATTGCCGAAGAGGAAATGGTGGTGACCTTCACCCACGCCGGTTATATCAAGGCCCAGCCGGTTACCGTCTTCAACGCCCAAAAGCGCGGCGGCAAGGGCAAGCAGGCTACGGCTACCCGTGAAGAGGATTTTGTCGAGCGCATGTTCTGCGCCTCCACCCATGCCACGCTCCTGTTTTTCTCCGACCTGGGCAAGGTCTACTGGCAAAAAGTCTACCAACTGCCACAGGCGGGCCGCGGGGCCAAGGGCAAGCCCATCGTCAACCTGCTTTCGCTGGCGCCGAGCGAGGGAATTACCACGGTACTGCCGGTACGGGACTTCGCCGCGGGGCAGTATGTCTGTATGGTCACCGCCCACGGTGTCGTGAAAAAGACCCCGTTGATGGAGTATTCGCGTCCGCGCAGCCAGGGTATCAATGCCATCAATCTCGATGCGGGTGACCGTCTGGTGGGTGTCTGCCTGTCCGACGGCAGCCGCGATTTCATGCTCTTCACCCGCAATGGCATGGCAGTGCGCTTTGCCGAGGGACAGGTACGGTCCATGGGGCGCGCGGCGCGAGGGGTACGCGGGATCTCCCTGGATGGGGATGACCGGGTGATCTCGGCGCAACTGGTCGTGGAAGGGGATCTGATCCTGGCCGCCACCGGCAATGGCTATGGCAAATTGACGGATATGGCGGAATATCGCCTTACCCATCGCGGCGGCAAAGGCGTGATCGCCATCCAGACCAGCAGCCGTAACGGCAAGGTCGTGGGTGCCCTGGCCGTGCGCCATAGCGATGAGGTAATGCTGGTTTCCGACCGCGGCACCCTGATCCGCACCAATGTGGACAATATCCGTCGCACCGGGCGCAATGCCCAGGGGGTGCGGCTCATTCAACTGGGAGCCGGTGAGCAGTTGGCCGGTCTGGCGCTCATTGCCGATAGCGACGAAGAGGAGGGGGAGCAGTCCGATCTGCCCCTGTAAGAGACCATGAATCATCCCATCTATAATTTCAGCGCAGGTCCTGCGGTCTTGCCCCATTCGGTCCTGGAGCAGGTGCAGGCCGATCTGGTCGACTGGCAGGGTTCGGGCATGTCGGTGATGGAAATGAGCCATCGCGGCCCCGAGTTCATGCAGATCATGGCCGAGGCCGAACAGGACCTGCGCGACCTGCTGGCCATCCCGGCCAATTACAAGGTGCTCTTTCTGCAGGGCGGCGCCACCCTGCAGTTCGCCATGGTGCCCCTCAACCTCCTGCGCGGCAAGACCAAGGCCAGCTACGTCCATACCGGCGTCTGGTCGAAAAAGGCCATCAGTGAGGCCAAGCGTTTTTGCACAGTGGAGATCGCCGCCAGTAACGAAGATCGCCACGGCAGCTATGTGCCTGCGCAATCGAGCTGGCAGGTGAGCCGGGATACGGCCTATGTCCATATTGCCGGCAATGAGACCATCGGCGGCGTGGAATATGACTTTGTCCCCGAACTGGGCGACATCCCCCTGGTCAGCGATGCCTCCTCCCATATCCTTTCCAAGCCCATGGATGTGGGCCGCTTCGGGCTCATTTACGCCGGGGCCCAGAAGAATGTCGGCCCCGCCGGACTCACCCTGGTCATTGTCCGTGAGGATCTCCTCGGTCATGCCCCGGCCCATACCCCAACCATGCTCGA
>JAJYQY010000141.1 GCA_021794385.1 Pseudomonadota bacterium
CTTGCCCGGCGGCATGGTCCATGCGCGCATCCTGGTGGGACAAGGTCAGGACCTGGCCATACCGGATAGTGCCGTCTTGCAGACCCAGGGCCGTTCCTATTGTTTCGTGGCCGTTCATGGGCGGGCCCAGCGCCGCTGGATCGAGACCGGCTGGCAGGAAAAGGGGTGGATTGCGGTGAAAAAGGGGCTCAAAGCGGGCGATAGGGTCGTCAGCCTGGGCAATTATGAACTGCACGATGGTATGGCTTTGCGCGTGGAGGGTGGACAATGATGGGCGACTGGTTACAGCGCCACCGCCGCTCGCTCCTCTTTATGCTCGTGGTCCTGGTCCTGGCGGGCGGCATGGCGGCCTTTCGCCTGCCGGTATCCCTGTTCCCCACCATCAGCTTCCCCCGCGTCGTAGTGAGCGTGGATGCGGGCAACCTACCCATTTCCCGCACCCAGATCGAGGTTACCCAACCTTTGGAACAGGTCTTGCGCGGTGTGCCCGGCGTAGAGCGCATTCGCTCCACCACCAGCCGGGGCGCTGCGGATATTTCGGTCCAGTTCGCCTGGGGTACCCCCATGGTGCCAGCCCTCTTGCAAGTTGAGTCCGCTGTCAACCAGGTCCTGCCCAAGCTGCCGCCGGAGACCCGCTTCCGGGCGCGGCGCATGGATCCAACGGTCTTCCCCATCCTCGGTCTGGCATTGAATTCCTCCACCCTGGATCCGGTGGCCCTGCGTCGCTATGCTTACTACGATTTGCGTCCGCGCCTGCTTGCCATTCCCGGTGTGGCGCAGGCGGAAGTGCAGGGCGGCACCCAGGCCGAATACGAGGTGGTGGTAGACCCCATGCGCCTGCAAAGTTACGGCTTGAGCAGCGCGGATGTGGAGCGGGCCCTGGCCGACAACAATATCATTACGGCGGTGGGGCGCCTGCAAAGGCACTACCGTCTCTACCAGATACTCAGTCAAAGCCCGCTGAAAAATGTGACGGATATCGGTCATACCGTGCTCAAGACCGGCGCGGACGGGGTGGTGGAGCTGGATGATGTCGCCCAGGTGCGACAGGGTACCATGCCGCAATGGACGACCGTGACGGCCAATGGCAAGCCGGCGGTCCTGGTCAATATCAAGGAACAGATCGGCGCCAATACCGTCGCCATCGACCGCACCATTCGCCGCCTGCTGCGTACGGAGGCCAAAAGCATTCCGGCTGGGGTCAAGATCAGCACCTGGTATGACCAGAGTCAGCTCATTACCAGCGCCGCCAGCAGCGTGCGCGATGCCATCTTCATCGGTGCCGCCCTGGCCGCCTTGGTGCTGCTGGTATTCCTGCGCAATCTGCGGCTTACCTTCATCGTGGCCATCGTGCTGCCCAGCGTGCTCCTGGCCAGCGTGCTCATCCTCTATGTGCTGCACATGAGCTTCAATATCATGACCCTCGGCGGCATGGCGGCAGCCGTTGGCTTGGTGGTGGACGACGCCGTCGTCATGCTCGAATACATCATGCGCCGCATCGCCGAGCACCCCGGGGAAAAGGTGCCGGTGCTGCACTCCGCCCTGGAGATGAGCCGGCCCCTGGCGGGTTCCTCGGCGGCCACCATCATCATCTTTGCACCCCTGGCCTTCTTGTCCGGCGTGACGGGAGCGTTTTTTCAGGCCCTCGCCATCGCGATCTCCGCCGCCCTCATCATTTCCTTTTTGGTGGCTTATCTTGCCGTACCACTTTTGGCCGACGCCCTCCTACGTCGCCAGGATGCCGAGGCGGCCGAGCGGGAAGGGCGCATCATGGGTCAGGTGAAGGAACGCTATGGGACGTTTCTGGGCGGCTTGCTGGCACGGCCCATCCTCCTCCTCCCCATAGTCCTGGCGTTGATAGCTCTGGGTGGCTGGGCCTATACTCAGGTGGGCAGCGGTTTCATGCCGGACATGGATGAGGGGGGATTCGTGCTGGATTACAAGGCCCCCCCCGGCACTTCCCTGGCCGAAACCGACCGCCTTCTGGAGCAGGTACAGCAGATACTCGCCAAGACACCCGAAGTCGCCAGCTATTCCCGCCGCACCGGTCTGCAATTGGGCGGTGGTATTACCGAGGCCAATCAGGGCGACTTTTTCATTCGCCTAAAAAAACACCGTAATCGCACCATCTGGCAAATCATGCAGAGTGTTCGCCAGCATATTCATGATCAAGTGCCGGGCCTGCGTGTTGAAACGGGTCAGCTCATGGAAGATCTCATCGGCGATCTCACGGCTGTGCCGCAACCCATCGAGATCAAAGTCTTTGGCGGCAATCCCCAGGTATTGCAAGCTACCGCCGCCCACATTGCCGAGGCCATCCATGGCATCTCCGGCGTAACCCAGGTCTTCGATGGGGTCACCATTGCCGGCGACGCCATGAACATTCGCATCGATCCCATCAAAGCCGCCCTGGAAGGTATGGCGCCGGCGCAGATTACGACCCAACTGCAAACGCTTATGGAGGGCAAGGTGGCCAGCCGTATCCCCCAGGGCCAGGAGGTCATCGGTTTGCGGGTACGGGCCCCCCGCGCCATTTGGGACGACATGGCCCGTATGCGGGCGCTACCCATCCTTGCCCCGGACGGTCATTACTTTCCGCTGGCCAGGGTGGCCACCATCAGCGCCCAAGCAGGGCAGGCCGAATTGAATCAGGAAAATCTCAAGCCCATGGTGGCGGTGACTGCCCGTATCGAGGGCCGGGCCATGGGTACGGTCATGGCCGAGGTGCAGGCACGCCTGGCCCATCTCACGCTACCGCCCGGGGTCTATCTCCAGTACGGGGGGCTTTATCAGGAGCAGCAACAGGCCATGCGCGAACTCGCCATGGTGCTGGCCGCGGCGATCCTGCTGGTGGCGGTGCTGTTGCTCTTTCTCTATGAACGCTTCACCATCGTCATCAGCATCCTGGCGACGGCCCTGCTCGCCCTGGGCGGGGTGTTCATAGGCCTCTGGCTCACCGGCACCCAACGGAACATCACGGCCATGATCGGCATGACCATGATTGTCGGCATTGTCACCGAAACGGCCATTTTTTACTTCGCCGAGGCGCAGAATAGCGATGTGGCAGAGTTGATTCGCGCCGGTCGTGCGCGCCTGCGCCCCATTCTCATGACCGCCATCATCGCCATGCTGGCCTTGCTCCCCCTCGCCCTCGGCCTGGGGGCGGGGGCGCAGATGCAGGCACCCCTGGCCATTGCCATCATTTCCGGGCTGATCGTGGAGGTGCCGCTGGTGCTCTTGATCATGCCCGGGATCTATCGCTTCCTGGAGCGCCTCGTTCGCCGCGGGGTTCGGGCCTGAGCCCCCTCAGCGATAGGCCCCCAGTTTGCGCTGGCTACGGGCCAGCATCCACCGGCCCAGGAGGATGAGCATGAGCACGCCGAAGGTGATGAGAAAGGCGGCGGCAACCTCAAGGCCTATTTGATGGGCACCTTCGATGATGTCTCCGGACTATTTGCAAGGGATATCTCAACGAATTCGTCTACCACTTCAACCGCGGCGTTTCTGTAAAGCTGAACTCCCTCTGCGCTCGCCCAATGCGTGTATGGACCATAGGCCCGTCCGATTAGCGGCTGAGCAGGTCGCCTCGGCCAAGTGGGCCGCATGGATTACCACTCCGCCCAAGAGAACAAATAACATGATCCGCTTCCTCCGCTGGTCAGAAACTAGAGGATTTGGTTCTCGGCCAGCCGGGAGGTGACTGTTGCCGGACGGGTCTCTGTGCTGCCATCCTCGCCGCTGATTGCTTCCAGGGTCCTGCCGCTGGGCTCGGGCAGCGTGAGCTTCGTCAAAATGACGCCTAGGACAGAAACCCCCGCAGAGAAGAGCATGGCACCCTTGATACCGCCAGCGGCACTGATGAAGGGAAAAACGAAAGTGCCGACAAAGGCGCCGAACTTGCCGATACCTGCCGCCATGCCATGCCCGGTAGTGCGAATGCTGGTGGGAAACACTTCCGATGGCATGACGAAGGTCGTGCAGTTGGGACCAAATTCGATGAAGAAGAAGCTGATTCCGTACAGCAGCAGGAAAGGGGCGACATCGTGAGTAATGCCGGGCACCAGGGCAATGGCGGCAAACGCGAGGGCCATGACCGAAAAGCCAATCCACTGCAATCGGCGATGACCGATGGCGTCCATGAAAAAAATCGAGGCCAGATAGCCCGGAATCGCAAAAATGGCGAAGATCATCAGTGCCCAGGCGCTGCCCGTGAGCGGTGATGAGGACGGAGCCAGCAGTTTCAGGATTTCCGGTGTGGAGATGGCGTTGCCATAGAAGGCATAGTCGTTGAGGAACCAGGCCCCGCCCGTACCCAGGATGAGGATCAGGTATTTGGGGTTGGCAAGCATCTGCCCCCAACTGATGCGGATTGGTTTTGTTTTCTGCTCGACCTTTGCCTCAAGCTGTCCCGATGAATAGACCGCCATGTCCTTGGCCGCCTCGTCGGCATCACCGCGCACCAGTGCCTTGTAGCGAGGGGATTCGGGCATGGTGCGGCGCAGGTAGAGCACCGCCAAGGGCGGCAGAGCACCCAGACCCAGCATGATGCGCCAAATGGAGTCGGCAGGCAGGCCAGAAGCTTCCAGTGTGAGAGCGACCACCGGACCGAAGGCCAGGCCAAGGCCCTGCATTCCAAAGACCAGAGAGGTCAGCGCGCCGCGTTTCTTGGCGTTGGCATACTCGGACATGAGCACGGCGCTCATGGGATAGTCCCCGCCGATGCCAATACCCAGAATGACACGGAAGACGAGCAGCCAAATAAAGCTCGGCGCGAAGGCGCAAGCGATTGCACCAATAGCCATGAGCAGGGCTTCCAGGCCATAAATTCGCTTGCGCCCCATCACATCGGCCAGCCGCCCGAAAATGATGGCGCCGAGAAAGGCCGCGATCAGCGAGATACTGCCGAGGAAGGCAATCTGGTCATTGCCCAGGTGCCATTCCGGTTTGATGTAGATCAAAGCCGAGCCGATGATGAAGAGATCATAGGCGTCGGTAAAAAAGCCCATGCCGGCCGTAAAGGCTGCGCGAAGGTGGAAAAAGCTGACGGGGGCGTCGTTCAGGGAATCGATGACACTTAGTTGCGGTGCGCTGCTCGCTGTGGTGCCCATAGGGTCTCCTTGTCTGTGCTGGATTGCGGCACCAGCAAGGATAGCGAAGCAATGTGACATTTTGATGAATCTGGGATGATATTTCTATGATATTTTATTTTCCAGTAAAAAAATCCCGCCGGAGCGGGATGGAAGGGGGAGATGGCATGGTGGATCCGGGTCAAGACGAAAAGCAGGAATTTAAGCTAGTCTGACTTCGTCCATCGCAGCGGAATGGCACTGTCCCATTTCGTCAGCGGTGACAGTTTGTTTCCTGTATCACCGTGCTTGTCCACGATGCTAGCCTTACCGCCCTGGCCGGTTAGATAAACCCGGGGGAAAGGTCAGACCTGCTGCCGGCGAAGCGGCAAGCCTTGCGGGGCAGGCAGCGGCCCTTGCGGCGCGGTTCGCCGGGAAAGGACGCCCCCCGATCTGTGCCGTATGCCGAGGTTCCTCTGCTATCATGAGCGCACTCGTCTTGTTACCGGGAAATGCGTGGTTTAGAGTGCAACAGGCCGATGGCGGCAAGTAACGGTCTGGGCCAAGAATTCAGGAGGATGCTGTCATCGGAGCGCTCAATGATGTTTTGACATGGCTGCACCTCCAACCCATTACCCTTGATCTCATCATTATCTTTCTCAAACACTATGGGTATCTGATCCTGTTTATTGGCACCTTGCTGGAAGGGGAAGCCGTTGTCGTTATTGCTGGCGCGCTGGCTCATGCCGGCGTCCTCAACCTGCCGACGGTGATCCTGGTTTCCTGGCTGGGGAGTACCATCAACGATCAGGCACTCTATCAGGTCGGTTACCACTACGGAGAAAAGCTGCTGGCTCATCTGCCGCGCTTTCTCCGCCGTCATGTGAATCAGGCGGAGGGCCTGATTCACCGTTTCGGCGACTGGGTCACCCTGCTTTTCCGCTTTGTGTACGGCACCCGCACCATTACGCCCATCCTCCTGGGGGTGCACCGCTACCCACCGCGCCGCTACCTGTGGATGAACCCGGCAGCGGCGGGTGTCTGGGCTGCCGCCATTGCCAGCATCGGTTACGTCCTGGGCGCTTCGCTGCGGCCCCTCCTGCACCATGTCCAATCAGTGCAAATGCTGCTCCTGGCCGTCGTCGTGCTGGGCATCCTGGTCCTGTGGTGGCGCAAAGCGCACAAGAGGCAGTAAACAGGCGCCTCTGCGGTTAGCTATATCGGGGTCAGGGGTGGCGGCGGGGGCGTCCCACGGGGCAGAATGATCAAATATATTTGAGGATTCAAATGCCAGCGACGGGTGCAATGCAGCCCCCGCGGTTGGTGCCGTCTGCAGTGATGGGATCGAGGCCAACGAAGATGAGCACCGGCAGGGTCAACATGGATCCAGCGCCGGCCAGCACATTGACAAATCCCGCACCCATCCCGGCGGCGAACAATGCAGGGAGGAGACACCATTCCGGGGGTTACCGGTTGCATCGTAGGCAGGCGTCAGCCCAGGATGGATGGCGTAAAGGTCATGCCCTGTCCCTGTTTAAACGGAACGTAGACCTGCATCGCCCAGTCTTGAAGAGATCGCTGTTTGTCCAGACCGCGTATGGTTCCAGCGGTCATGGCTCGGCTGCCCAGTCCCCTTCGACGGAAACGGCAAGGGCCACCGTCTGGAATACCGTGCTATTGCGTTTGGCCACCTCTACCAAGCGATCCAGTTGCTCTGGGGAAACATCGCTTTTCAAGTACATCGTATATCGGATCTGCGTGAGGATAGGGGGATGATCTTGCCGAGTAGCTTCGAGTTCTATCCTTGCGCCGGCCAGAGGAATATGCGAAGCCTCTGCCACGAAAGCGATGGCGGTCAGCAGGCAAGCGCCCATGGCGGAAAGGAGGGTTTCCACCGGGTTGAAGCCCGCCGTGGGGTCGGCCCGCCTGGCGCCAAGCCGGATCTCAAAATCCCGCACCTTGGCGTTGACGTGCAAGGGGTCCGCGCGTTCAACATGGACATGATAGGTTTGTTCTTGCATCTTTATTCTCCAGGATTTGTGTGCTTGTTTCGGCAGGCATCAAACGCAGTGTGTGACTCTGAACCCACCGGCACTGCTCATGAACAGAAAGAAAGGTTCTCCCTATGGAGCCAAGCACAGATGGCGAGGGTAAAAGCCAACCAGTGCTATCTTGCAATGATTCAACTATCAATGTACAGTTGCATCATGGATAAGCAACTAGCCACTTCCATCTTTGAATCCCTTGCCTCCGGGGTGAGGCTGGACGTGTACCGGCTGTTGGTCAAGAAAGGACCGGACGGCATGGTCGCCGGCGAAATTGCGACAGCCCTGGATATACCGCCCTCCAACCTCTCTTTCCACTTGAAGACATTAACCCATGCAAATCTGTTGACGGTGGAACAAGAAGGCCGGTTTCAGCGTTATCGCGCCAACATGCCATTGATGGTGGACCTTGTTAAGTACCTCACCGAAGAGTGCTGTTCCGGAAACACCGGGCAATGTGCTGATCTGCAGCAGTTAACCATTTCCCCCGAGTGGGGGCTATCCAGAAATTCTTTTGCGCAAACAAATGGATGAATCATGAATATTCTCTTTCTCTGTACCGGCAACTCCTGTCGCTCGATCCTTGCGGAGGCCGTGTTCAATGATCTGGCGCCCACGGACTGGACCGCGATGAGCGCGGGGAGTCAGCCCACGGGGCAAGTGCATCCGCGCGCATTGGCCCTGCTGTCGCGTGAAGGCATTCCGACCGAGGGGATGCGTAGCAAGTCGTGGGACAACTTGCCGGTCATCCCCGATGTGGTCGTCACCGTCTGCTCCAACGCGGCAGGGGAGACCTGCCCCGCTTATCTTGGCCCGGTGCTACGGACCCACTGGGGCGTGGAAGATCCGGCGCGCGCAACGGGGACCGATGCAGAAATCGACGCGGCATTCGAGGCGGCCTATCGCCTTTTGCGTGCTCGTATCGAAACCTTTCTGGACCTGCCGTTGGCCGAACTGAAAGACGATCCTGCGCGATTGAAGGCGGAACTCGACCGAATCGGCACGCTTTTTTCGTGACCATTATTCCAATTCTTGTTTGAGGATCAAAATGAAAACCATCCAGGTGTATGACCCCGCGCTGTGCTGCAGCACGGGCGTGTGCAGCTCCGAGGTCGATCAGGCACTAATCGACTTTGCAGCCGATGTGGATTGGGCCAAGCAGAACGGCGCCCGTATTGAGCGCTTCAATCTGGCCCAGCAACCCTTGGCTTTTGCCGAAAACCCCATCGTAAAGGGTTTCCTGGAACGCTCTGGACAAGAGGCGCTGCCTTTGATTCTGGTCGATGGTGAAGTGGCACAGGCCGGCCGCTATCCCCATCGCACCGAACTGGCCCGTTGGACGGGTATCGCGCAGCCAGCCATCGAAGAAAAGCCATCCGGCCGTTGCTCCGGCAGCCGCTGCTGCTGAATGGAGAAGCGCCATGAGATTTCTCGAACAGCCTCCGCGTTTTCTTTTCTTTACCGGCAAAGGCGGCGTCGGCAAGACATCTCTATCCTGCGCCACGGCCATCCGCCTTGCGGAGGAGGGGAGGCGGGTATTGCTGGTCAGCACCGATCCGGCCTCCAATGTCGGCCAGGTATTCGGCCAGACCATCGGCAATACGATCACCCCGATCGATTGGGTACAAGGACTGGATGCCTTGGAAATCGACCCTCAGGCGGCGGCTGAGGCCTACCGCCAGCGCATCGTCGGCCCGGTGCGCGGTGTGCTGCCTGCCGATGTCGTCAAAGGGATCGAAGAGCAACTTTCCGGGGCATGCACCACCGAGATCGCGGCCTTTGACGGATTCACCGCACTGCTGGCCGATTCGGCTCTGACCGTCGACTATGAACATATTATTTTTGACACGGCCCCGACCGGGCACACCATTCGGCTGCTGCAACTACCCGGCGCATGGAGCGGTTTTCTGGAAAAGGGCGAGGGCGACGCCTCGTGCCTTGGGCCCCTGACCGGCCTGGAAAAACAACGCGCACAATACAAGGCCGCGGTCGAAGCCTTGGCGGATCCCCAACGTACTCGTCTGGTCCTGGTCGCCCGTGCCCAACAAGCCACCCTGCGCGAAGTTGCCCGCACCCAGGAAGAACTCGCAGCGATTGGTCTAACCCAGCAATATCTCGTCATTAATGGCGTCCTGCCGCCTGCCGAAGCCGCAAACGATCCGCTGGCCGCTGCCATCTGCCAGCGGGAGCAAGCGGCGCTGAATGCGATTCCCGATGGGTTGAAGGCGCTGCCGTGCGATCGGGTCGCGCTCAAGCCCTTCAACCTGGTCGGTCTGGACGCGCTGCACCAACTGCTGAAGGCGGACACCTCACCAGCCCCCGCGACCAATACCGCAGCACCCCTCACGCTCGAAACGCCAAGCCTTTCGGCACTGGTCGATGAAATCGCAGCGAGTGGCCGCGGCCTCGTGATGTTGATGGGCAAAGGCGGCGTGGGTAAGACCACCTTGGCTGCCGCAGTGGCCGTAGAGTTGGCCCATCGCGGTTTCCCGGTACACCTCGCCACATCCGACCCGGCCGCGCATCTGACGGAAACGCTGAACGGCTCGTTGGACAATCTCGCGGTGAGCCGGATCAACCCGCGCGCCGAGACTGAGCGCTACCGCCAACATGTGCTGGAGACCCGGGGCAAGAACCTCGACACGGAGGGCCGTGCCCTCTTGGAAGAGGATCTGCGCTCGCCCTGCACCGAGGAGATTGCGGTGTTCCAGGCGTTTTCCCGCATCATTCGCGAGGCCGGTCAGCAGTTTGTCGTGATGGACACCGCGCCGACCGGGCACACCCTGCTCCTGCTCGACGCCACGGGCGCCTATCACCGGGAGGTAGCCCGCCACATCACCGATCCGCATGCGCATTACACCACGCCGATGATGCAGTTGCAGGATCCGGAATGGACTAAAGTACTGATCGTGACCTTGGCCGAGACCACGCCGGTGCTGGAGGCGGCGCAGCTTCAGGAAGACCTGCGCCGCGCCGGCATCGAACCATGGGCCTGGCTGATCAACCAGAGCTTGGCCGCCAGCCCGACGCGATCCCCGTTGCTGCAGCGGCGCGCCGCCCAGGAATTGGCGCAGATCGAGGCGGTGCGCACGACATACGCCCAGCACGTCGCCCTGGTGCCGGTACAAAGCGAGGAGCCGGTAGGCGTGGAACGCTTGCTGGCGTTGGCCGAACAGTAACGGAGGAGAATATCCATGATGATCCGAGATCTGATGACCCCCGACCCGGTGACCGTTCATCCCGATGTCCCGGTCGAGGACATAGCGCAGCTCTTGCTCGCCCACCGCATCAACGGCGTACCGGTCGTAGACGAGAACCGCCGCCTACTCGGGGTGGTCACCGCCGCGGATCTGATCTACCGCGCCGCCGACGAGCGGTTCGAGCCGCGCGAATCGCTCTGGAAGGAAAACTTCTGGGTCTCCTTTCTCAATCCCGAGGGCACCCACCCCAGCAAGGCCGAGGGCCGCACCGCCGCCGAGGTGATGACCAGCAAGGTGCACAGCGTCGCGCCGGATGCCCCGCCTTCCGCGGCTGCCCGGCTCATGACGGACTACCGCCTGACCATGCTGCCCGTGGTCGAAGCAGGCACGGTGATCGGCGTCATTTCCCGTCGCGATCTTCTGGGGCGCCTGCACGCACTCGAAAATCCGTTGCGCAGAGAGGAAAGAGAGGGTTGACAGCGTCGCCTTACTGATTTTTCTCGTCGCGCCCGCCCTGATCATCCGACAGCTATGCGGTTTTCGCACCGGTTGGAGCACCGTCGTGCATTGTGTGGCCTGATGGTTTTTTCTGGACATTCGTTAAAACAGGGGGAGAGGTTCTCTTTTTCACCATTAAACATATGGGATCTCATATATTATGATTCTTGCTCTGGCCGTTTTTATCTTCACCCTGGTGCTGGTCATCGTCCAGCCCCGTGGCTTGGGCATCGGTTGGGGGGCACTCATCGGCGCCGGCGTGGCCCTGCTCCTGGGGGTCATCCAATGGCAGGACATTCCGGTGGTCTGGCACATCGTCTGGGATGCCACCTTCACCTTCGTGGCGTTGATCATCATCTCCTTGCTGCTCGACGAAGCCGGTTTTTTTCATTGGGCGGCACTTCACGTAGCCCGCTTGGGGGGCGGCAACGGACGTGCCCTGTTCCCCTTGGTGGTTCTCCTCGGCGCCCTGGTGGCGGCCCTTTTTGCCAATGACGGCGCAGCCTTGATCCTTACGCCCATTGTTTTGGCCATGCTCCTGGCCCTGGGCTACAGTCCGCAGGCCACCTTGGCCTTCGTGATGGCCACGGGCTTCGTGGCGGACACCACCTCCCTGCCCTTGATCATCTCCAATCTGGTAAACATCGTCAGCGCCGGTTATTTCGACATCCCTTTCGATCACTATGCCCTAGTCATGGTGCCGGTAGACCTGGTCGCCCTGATCGGCACTCTGGGAGTGCTCTGGCTCTACTTCGGGCGGCAGGTGCCGCGGCGCTACGATGTGGGGCGGCTGGCTGCGCCGGCCACCGCTATCCGCGATCCCCTGGTTTTTTGCTGGTCCTTTCCCCTCCTGAGCCTTATGCTCGCCGCCTATTTCCTGACGGCCCCCTATGGGGTGCCGGTGTCGGTGGTGACGGGGACTATGGCGCTGGTGATGCTGGCCATCGCCGGCCGCTGGTGGCGCCGTGGCCAGGGGGCCTGCATCGACAGCAGAAAAGCCTTGAAGGGCGCACCTTGGCAGATCGTATTGTTCAGCCTGGGCATGTACCTCGTGGTGTACGGTCTGCGTAATGCCGGTTTGACCCATTATCTCGCTCGGCTCCTGGAGGCGGTGGGACGGCACGGGGTGGTGGCGGCGGCGGTAGGCACGGGCTTCATCAGCGCCCTGCTCTCGGCAGTGATGAACAACATGCCCACCGTTTTGGTGGGGGCCTTGGGTATCCATCAGGCCCACGGTCTCTCCGAGTCGGTCCGCCAAGCCATGATCTACGCCAATGTCATCGGCTGCGATCTGGGGCCCAAGTTCACCCCCATCGGCAGCCTCGCGACCCTTCTATGGCTGCATGTCCTGGCGCGCAAGGGCGAAACCATTTCATGGGGAACCTATCTGCGCGTGGGTTTGGTGATCACGCCCCCAGTTTTGTTGTTGACCCTCCTGGCCTTGGGGGGCTGGCTGCTGGTCTTGGGAGGATTCTAAAATGGCAAGAAGAAAGTACCCAGCCTGGAAGAGTGCCGGATGCCCTCCGGCCTTTTCCGTTACGATCATGAATCCGGCTATTTGCGCCGGATCGGGGAAAGGGACATGGGTCGATTGTTAATCATTGGCGGCAGCGATGCTGGCATCAGCGCTGCCCTGCGCGCCCGCGAACTTGATCCGACCGTCGAGATCACGGTGGTGCTCGCCGATGCTTTCCCGAACTACAGCATCTGTGGGCTGCCCTTTTTCCTGAGCGGCGAAGCGCCGGACTGGCGCAGCCTGGCGCACAGGACAGCGTTCGACGGCATTCGGCTCCTGACCGACCATACGGCGGAGGCGATCTACGCGAGCGCCAAAACGGTTCAGGTGCGCGACCGCAAGCCCGGATCGAAGGTACTGCGCTACGACCGCCTGATCGTCGCGACCGGTGCCGTTCCGGTGCGACCGGATCTCCCCGGGATCGATCTGCCGGGCGTGCATTTCCTGCACACGATGGACGACAGCTTCGCAATCGAGCGCCGGATGTCCGAGCGATCGCCACGCTCAGCCGTAATCATCGGGGCCGGCTATATCGGCCTGGAAATGGCCGACGCACTGACGCGCCGCGATCTCCGGGTGACCGTAATCGGACGTACCGCCTCCGTCCTGCCGACTGTGGATATCCCTCTCGGCCGCGTGCTGGAAGAGGAACTCCGTCGTCACGACGTCGAGGTCGTGACAGGCCGCAGTGTGACCCGTATCGAGCGCGCCAACGGCGGGCATGGCCTTAGCGTCACCGACTCGCAAGGCCAGCAGGTCACGGCGGATCTGGTGCTGGTGGCCACCGGGGTGCGCCCCGCGAGCCAACTGGCTGCCGCAGCCGGCGCCGAACTCGGGGTGCGGGGTGCGATCCATGTCAATCGGCAGATGCAAACCAGTCTCCCCGACGTCTTCGCGGCCGGAGATTGCGTGGAGACTTGGCATCGAATGCTGGAAAAGCCCGGGTACCTCCCTTTGGGCACCACGGCACACAAGCAGGGTCGCATCGCCGGCGAGAACGCTCTGGGGGGTGATCGTACGTTCGCGGGGTCGATTGAAACCCAGTCGGTCAAGGTCTTCGACCTTGTGGTGGCCCGTACGGGCCTGCTCGAGCAGGAAGCCGCGGCCGCTGGCTTTGACCCCATGACGATCGAAATCGAGGCCTGGGATCACAAAGCCTATTACCCCGGCGCACAGCGACTTCGCGTCCGGGTTACCGGTGACCGCCAGACGGGGCGCCTGCTCGGTGCCCAGATGTTGGGGCATTGGCGTTCGGAGGTGTCGAAGCGGATCGATGTGTTCGCGACAGCATTGTTCCACGGCATGAGCATGGAGGCGCTGATCGATCTCGATCTCAGCTACGCGCCCCCGCTCTCGAGCCCTTGGGACCCGGTGCAGATGGCCGCCCAGGCTTGGTGCACCGATAGTGGACATACCGTCTAGGATTCTTATCAGAAAAGGATCACCCACCTCCCCGGCCCTCAGCTTTGTTCGGGGTCATCGCCAAGTAGGGACCACGGGGGCCGAAACCGGCCCTGACATCAAGATGCGTCCGGGGAGCGCCTGGAAGGCGGCTTGCTGTCATAAAACTGTAACATTGGTCTTTTATACTTCCAGCAAGTTCAAACCGTAATGGGAGAATGCATATGACAGCTGGCGACATTTACTATAGAGTACTTCGGGTCTTTGATGAGACCGGAATGTCGAAGTTTCATTGGAAGACCGTATTCACCACAGGCATGGGCTTTTTTACGGACGCATATGATCTCTTCATCATCGGCACGGTAACTGCCATTCTGGCCCCCTCCCAGTGGCACTTAAGCACTTTACGGCTTTCCGTCCTCAACGCCACCTCGCTTGCCGCCTCTGTCATCGGGGTTTTGGCCTTCGGGCACAAGACGATCTACGGCTTGGGGGTCATTCTGTTGATGGTGGGCGCCCTGATCGCCGCCTTCCTGCTACTCATCGTGCTCCAGGAAATCGGACTTCCCTCCACTATGGGCCTTTTGGCGGCGGTGTCGCTGACGGGCGTGGTTCTGAGATTCTTTGCCGGCGCGGAGATGAAGGGACGATCCATCGGGATCTGGGAAGTGGCGCATGAGGAAACGGCTGGTGTTGGGCTGCCTGCAGTGATCAAGGCAGACGCATGAGTGGGCAGACCAAAGGGAAATCGGGGGCGCAACGCGCTGTCGCCCAAAGTTCAGGTCCGGCGGAAAGTAGCGTGGATACCGATACCGTGGTCAGTGCTTTGGCGGCATTGGCACAGTCACATCGCCTAACTGTCTTCCGCCTGCTCGTGTGCGCTGGTGCGGGAGGGCTCTCTGCCGGAAACATCGCCAAGAAGCTGGGGATTCCCGCTACTACCCTCTCCTTTCACTTGGCCCAGCTTAGCCAAGCGAAGTTGGTGCGTGCCGTGCGCAAAGGCCGATTCCTCATCTATTCGGCGAATTATGAAACCATGCATGCCGTACTGGTGTTTCTCACACGGAACTGCTGCCAAGGACACCCGGAGCAATGCGGGATCGACATCACCTCTCTTGGCGAAGATCCGTCATGACTGCAGCCTACCTACCGTATTGCCCAAAAGGACTCCCTAGGGAATGTCCCCGGAGCGGTGGGGAATACTGCTGCTGCATGCCGGTGCCCCAGTCTTCTCCCACCCCATAGCCGAAGCCGGCAGATCTAGCCCTGGCACTTCTGACGACGTGGAGATTCGGCCACAGGCCGGAAGGGTGGTAGGACTACCCCTTTCTCCTCATGCAAATGGGGGCGCCATCGCCGACGTGGCAACGTAAAGGACCTTCGCTGCCCGCACCTACTGGATCACGATGCTGCCAAGTGGCACCTGGTGCCGACCGTATGGCCACCCCGAAAGCCGAACGCTGGTCTGTGTAGAAGTTCCACATCCTCTCCTCTGATACTTATTCCCTTCCTCCACGGGTTGGAAACCGCAGCGACTGGGTACAGCCGCGAGGGTCTGGGTTCGGAAGAATCTTGGCCTAAGTACCGTACATTTTTGTGGAATGCGACTGCGGTTTGACAGGCAACCATTCCATGCTATATTTAAATTCAACATTACTGGAAATATGGAATCAACTAAGTTAAATAATAATATTTTGATATTCCATTATAGTTGTGATTCAGCTTCAGTCCGTTACAAGGTGCAGGAAGGAGGAATTTCAGATGGCAGAAAAGACGAGGGCATCAGAAGCACCTGCCGACTCTTCGCGCAGGGCCCTTCTGAAGCGTGCGCTGGTTTTGGCGGTCGGGGCAACAGTGGTCCCAATGGCTCTGACGTCGGCCGGTGCAGCGCCTCCGCCCGCAGGCAGCGCCGGAACGGGCGGGACAGGACTTCCGCTCGAGACGGAACCTAGCCCGAGCCTTGACCCCCGAAAGAACCCCTCTTGGGAAGGATGGAACAACCCGCGCCTCGGACCCACCAATGGATGGGGCACGAGCGAGACCGAGGCGTGGACGACTATTTTGAATCCTCAAGACTTGCCCATCTATCACGACAGATTCTACCGAATACCGGAAAGCCATCCCAAACATCACTGGGTGATGGTGATGGACACCCGGAAATGCGTCGGCTGCCAGGCATGCGTTGTCTCCTGCAAGTCCGAAAACAATATTCCTCTCGGTGTGTACCGCACCTGGGTGGACGTGTATCAGACCGGCGATACGGTGCCCGATCCCCATGGGGATCTCATTCTGGATGACGGCCAGCGCTACCGGATGGATGCGAAGGTGGTCAACATGCCGAAGATTTGCAACCACTGTGCCCATCCGCCTTGTGTCGAGGTATGTCCCGTCAAGGCGACCTTCAAGCGCCAGGACGGGATCGTCATGGTCGATCCCAGGCTGTGTATCGGCTGCGGCACCTGTGTCAACGCCTGTCCCTATGACGCCCGCTACATCAATCCCATATCGAAAGTCGCCGATAAGTGCACCTTTTGCGTGGAGCGGGTCGACGCCGGACTCCTGCCGGCATGCGTTACCAGTTGCGTAGGCCGCGCCAGGGTCTTTGGCGATATCCTCGATCCCAACAGCGAGGTTTCGCGCCTCTTGGCCCAGTATCCGCACACGGTACGACATCCGGAGTTCGGGACCGACCCGCAGGTTTTTTACATCGGGGAGAGCGGTGATATTTCCACAGACCCCGATCCGAACGTCCAGCACATGGTCTTTACCTATACCAGCAATGCGAACAGCAACGTACCGAATACGGTCGACGTGATCTGAGGTTTCCGCTTTAAGGGGTAATGCCAAATGGGCCGCCCTGTACCAATTCGTACCAAGTGGCTTACGGTGGATACCCTGGTTTACGGGAGAAGCAAGCATGAACTTTGAAAACTCTACCCACCTTTTCGGTCTGGAGCACGTATATTGGCAGTTGCCCCTGGTGACTTATCCCTATCTTTCCGGACTGGTCGCAGGTTCATTCATTGTGGGATCAGTATCCAAGGTCTTCGGACTGAAAAAATTCGAGCCCTTGGCCAAATTGTCGGTCATCGTGACCTTTGCCTTCCTGATCGGGGCAGCGTTGTCGCCGCTGTCTGAGGCTTGGCAACGTGAGCGGTTCTGGG
>JAJYQY010000132.1 GCA_021794385.1 Pseudomonadota bacterium
ACCATCGCCAGCGTGGAACTGCGCCGTCTGCACGAGGATCTGATGCGGCCCCTGCGCCGCTTGCGGGATCCGGATGCCACTGCCCGTGCCAACCTGGTTGCCCTGGACCGCGAGGTTCAGGAGGCGCGCCGGATCGCCGGGAAGGACGGTTTCATTGCCGTCAACGTCATGCGCGCCGTCACCCACTACCGGGAGCATGTCCTCCAGGCCCTCAAGAGCGGTGCCGATGCCATCATCATGGGGGCAGGACTCCCTCTGGACCTGCCGGAACTGGCGGTGGATTATCCCCGTGCGGCGTTAATCCCCATCCTCTCGGAACTGCGCGGGGTCCAGGCCGTGGTGCGGCGCTGGATGCGGCGTGGACGCCTTCCGGATGCCATCGTCATCGAACATCCGCGCTATGCGGGCGGCCACCTGGGGGCTACGCACATGGAAGAAATCAATGATTCCCGCTTTGATTTCGCCACCGTTCTGCCGGCCATCCGGGACTTCCTGTACAGTCTCGGAGATGCGGCCGCACGGATCCCGATCATACCGGCAGGGGGTATCAACTCCTTCCAACGCATCAAGGACCTGCTCGCCATGGGTGCGTCAGGGGTACAGATCGGAACTCCGTTCGCCGTCACCAAGGAAGGCGATGCCCATGACAATTTCAAACGGGTTCTGGCCGAGGCCGAACCCGCGGATATCGTGACCTTCATGAGCGCTGCCGGCCTGCCGGCGCGGGCCGTGATGAGCCCATGGCTGCGACGCTATCTGAGTCATGAGGAGGAGTTGATGGCCCGTGCCAACCCCCAATGTGCCCGTTGTCCCAGCCGCACCGAATGCCTGACCCACTGTGGCTTCAAGGATGGCAATCCGGCGGCAGGGCAGTTTTGCATCGAGACCCAGTTGGCGGCGGCGCAGCGGGGAAATGTTCAGCAGGGCCTCTTCTTCCGGGGCGCCGCTTCGTTGCCCTTCGGAAAGCAGATCAGGTCCGTGCAGGACCTGCTGCGCTTCCTGCAGGGAGAAAATCCGGCCATGGATGCCCATGCGTGAGCCCGGTGCCATGTGCCGCCACCTTTTCCGGCGTTGCATCGCGCTCCTCCCCAGGGTAACCGTTCATCAAAACGGCGGTGTTTTTTGCTCCGGCGGCTCGCGCGCCTGTTGTCCTACGGCTTCTCGCCTCCCTTGAAACCATGTTCGACCGCCCAAACGGCGATCTCTACCCGCGAACGTAGGCGCATCTTCTTCAAGAGTCGCTTGACATGTACCTTGACGGTGCCTTCGGCGATACCCAGATCGCGGGCCACTACCTTGTTGCTTTTGCCTTCGGCAATACACTGAACGATCTGCCGTTCCCGCGCTGTCAGCGCGCTTTCGTCTTCCTCCTCATGCCCGGCCCCATGGCGCAAGGCATGGCCGAGGACGCCGGTCAGTCGCGGGCTCAACACCATCTCCCCACACGAAGCGCGGCGGATGGCGAGAAGTAAATCCTCCGCATCCATATCCTTGAGCAGATAACCCACGCTGCCCCCCTGCAAGGCGGCCGCCAGGTCGCTTTCGGCGTCGGACACGGTGAGCACCAGCACCCGGATGTCGGGCCACCGGGAATGGATCTCCCGCAGGGTATCCAGACCGCTCTTCCCCCCCAGATTGAGGTCGAGCAATACCAAATCAGGTTGCAGGACGGCGATGCGTTCCAATCCCTCCGCAGCCGTTGCCGCCTCACCCACCAGTTTCAGGCCGGGGTCCATCTCCAAAAGCTGGCCAACCCCTTTGCGAAAAAGAGGATGATCGTCAATTACCAGGATCCGGTGTTCTTCGTCCACGGGGCGCTCCCTTTGCTACGGATTTTTGCGCATTATACGCCCTTCGCGGGGACAGCAACCGTTCCCGCCGCGGATGGCTGTTCGCTGCCGTAAGCAGCGGGTGTGAAATGTAATTCTACCCGCGTTCCGCCTGCTTCGCTGCGCGCCACCTGTAAGATTCCATCCAGACTCCGGGCACGTTCGCGCATGATCGCCAATCCGTAGTGACCGGCCGGTGAGGCCGTTGCATCCAGGCCTACGCCGTCGTCATCGACGCGGACCACCGCAGCGTGCCCGTCCTCCAGCCATAGTGCCACCTCGGCGTGATGGGCATGGGCATGATGCTCGATATTGGCCAGCGCTTCGCGGACGATCTGCAGGATGTTGATTTCCTCGTTGGTACTCAGCAGAAAATGGGACAGGCGATCGTCCAGGGTGATGGGGATCCCGCTCTTCGCCGAGAACTCGTCCACGGTCTGCAGCAAGGCCGACTCCAGGCCACCTTCCGGCAATTGCAGGCGAAAGGTCGTGAGCAATTCCCGCAACTGCCGATAAGCACTGTTGAGACCCTCGCCGAGATCTCCGACGATGGCCGCCAGACGGGGATCGCTGCCGTCGGGATGGCAAGCCCGCAGGCGCGCTACCTGGATCTTCGAGTAGGACAGCGATTGGGCGATGGAGTCATGCAGCTCGCGGGCGATGGCCGCTCGTTCCTCCAGGAGGGCGATACGCCGCTCCTGGACGGCCCGCTGCGCCGCCCCCAGAGCGACGCCCAAATGGCGTCCAACGGTTTCGATGGTTTGCATCTGCCAGGGCTGCACATGGGCACCATCGGCAATCTTCAAAGACAAGGTGCCATAATTGTGCCCTTGCTCCAGCAAGGGCACAGAAAGCACTTGCGTCGGCGGATTCCTGGGGTCGGCCAGCGGCCAGATATGGGTATGGCCGTCACCCAAGCAGTCCAGGCAGGTGGAATGCGCGCAAAAGTGCAAGCGCGCATCCTCCGGGTCCGGCGAAGAGGCCAGCATGAGGGCCGTTCCTCCGGGATGCCGTTTCGCCACGCAGACGACTCCGTGGCTGGATCCCGTGAGCCGTTCCGTTTCCTGCAGCACATAGCGATAAGAGGACGCCGCTTGCGGTGCCTCGGCCAAACGTTTGCTCACATTGTATAACAGCTCCAGGGACTGGTTGCTCTGCTCCAGTTCGGCCGTCCGTTTTTGGATACGCTGCTCCAGTTGGCCATATATCTTGGAAAGTTCCTCCGACATGCTGTTGAGGGCATGTCCCAGTTGGCCTAATTCGTCATCGCCGACGTGCACCAGGCGATAGCTGAAATCCCCGGTGCTCACCCGCCTGGCGGCCGTCAACAGTTCGTTGAGAGGATCAAGCACGCCGCGGTGCATGGCCCAGAACAGTAGGTAAACCACCACCAGGGTGGTGAATAATCCTACGCCCTGGATCAAGCGCAAGAGGCTGGTCTTGCTCTCCGTATCGTTCTGCAAGGCAGTAACCAGCCCGTTGATGACCTTCACAAATGCTGGCGCCGAGGCCGCAAAGTGTTGCGTTGCTGCGCTGCCGTTCCCCCGACCTTGGGCGAAGGCCAAGAGGAGGGGCTCCATTCCCGTCCGCCAACGGTGGGAAACCTCCGCATACTTCTGGGCGGTATCGAAACCGAAACTGTGCGTCACACTGTCGGTCAAGGGAGGGGCGTTCAGTGTTTCCTGGAATTGCCGATCCGCTGCGATCACCGCCTGCCGCGACGCTGCCGTGTCTCCCGACAGCATCAGGGTTTCGAGATGGTAGGTCTGCATGCGCAGAGAACCCGCCATGTTGATAGCCTGGGCCGCGCCGTGGGTGAGACTGGCAATGACCAGGGAGCTGACCATCCCCATCAGCGACATGGCCACGATCAGGGCCATGGCCAGCCCCAGCCGCAGACGCAGGGAATAACGCTGCAATATTACCATCCTA
>JAJYQY010000097.1 GCA_021794385.1 Pseudomonadota bacterium
ATCCACGGCGATGGTCTCCACCCCCAGGCGCTGGGCGGCGATGAGGAGTTCCTTACCCAATTCTCCCGAGCCGAGCAGCAGGAGGCGGGTGGCTTGCGCCGAGAGGGGGGTGCCGATCTTCATGGGTACTCCTTGGCAATTGCGGTCTATAATGGAAAAACGCCCGGGCAACGGTGGCCATTTTTAGGATAATACGTTTCTTGAGGAATGACGGCGAGAGCCGGGGAGACTCTATGAAGAATGCGATTGGCATGGTGGGCTTGGGGCGCATGGGCGCCAACATGGCGCGGCGCCTACATCAGGGCGGCGCCCAGGTGGTCGTCTACAATCGCCATGTGGACAAGGCCGAGGCCCTGGCCCGGGAAAGCGGCATGGCCGCAGCCGGGACCCTGGAAGCATTGGTCGCGGCCCTCCCCTCGCCCCGGGTCGTATGGCTCATGCTCCCTGCCGGCGACGCCACCCAGAGCCATATCGATGCCTTGGTCCCGCTGCTGGCCGCCGGCGATGTCCTGGTCAACGGCGCCAATGCGCAATATGAGACTTCCATAGCCCAGGCCGCCCGCGTAGAGCAGGCGGGGGTACATTATCTGGATGCCGGGGTCTCCGGCGGCATCTGGGGCTTGCAAGAAGGCTACGCCTTGATGGTCGGCGGCAGCCGGGAGGCGGTGGCGGCGGTTACGCCCTTTCTACAAATCCTCGCGCCCACCCCCGACAAGGGCTGGCTGCACTGCGGCCCGGTGGGCAGCGGCCACTTCGTCAAGATGGTTCATAACGGCATCGAGTACGGCATGATGCAGGCCCTGGCGGAGGGTTTCGCCATCCTCAAGGGCAAGGAAGCCTTCCAACTGGATCTCGCCCGGGTCGCCGAGATGTGGCGCCACGGCAGCGTGGTGCGCTCCTGGCTGCTGGACCTCAGCGCCGATTTCCTCAAAAAGGACCAGACCCTGGACACCATCGCCCCGCTGGTGGCCGACTCCGGCGAAGGCCTGTGGACAGCCCAGGCCGCCCTGGACCTCAAGATCCCGGCGCCGGTCATCACCCTCGCCCTGCAGATGCGCTGGGCCAGTCAGGGCCACGCTGACTACACCGCCAAGATGCTGGCCATGATGCGCAACGAATTCGGCGGCCACCCCGTACAGAGGGAGGCCTGAATGCCGGCCTGCAACTGCCAGTTTGTCATCTTTGGTGCCACCGGCGACCTCGCCAGCAAAAAACTCCTCCCCGCCCTCTATCACCTGCAATGCGCCGGCCGCATGCCCGAGGCCATGCGCATCTTCGCCTTTGGCCGCCGCCCCTGGGACGATGCCGCCTGGCAGGCATTCTTGCGCCAAGAGCTGGAAAGCCATGCCAGCGGCTTTCATCCCGAGCACTTCGATGCCTTCTGCCAGCATTTCCAGTATGTGCAGGGCGAACTGCACGAGCCCGAAGCCTATCGGAAACTCTCCGCCTTACTCACCCGCGAGGGGACTGAGCGGCCCGACGATACCACCTTTTATCTCGCCATCCGCCCGGGTGAATTCGTGCCCGTCGTCCAGCAGCTCTCCGCGGCGGGTTTCAATCGCGACTCGGGCAGTCACCGCATTGTCATCGAAAAGCCCTTTGGCGACGACCTCGAAAGCGCCATCCAGCTCAATGAGCAGCTCCATCGCCATTTCAATGAAGACCAGATCTACCGTATCGATCACTATCTGGGCAAGGAAATCGTCCAGAACCTCATCGTTTTCCGCTTTGCCAATCTGCCCATCGAATCGGTGTGGAACCGCAATTACATCGACCACGTGCAGATCACCGTTGCCGAGGACTTCGGCATCGAGAACCGCGCCGGTTACTATGATCAGGCGGGTGCCCTGCGCGACATGCTGCAGAACCATCTCATGCAGCTCCTCACCCTGGTGGCCATGGAACCGCCTCCCTCCCTGGAGGCCGACGCCCTGCGCGACGAAAAGGTGAAAGTCCTCCGTTCCATTCGCCCCATCCCCAAGACCGCCATCCATGCCTACGCCATGCGCGCCCAATATGGCCCGGGGGAGGTCAATGGCGAGCGTGTGCCGGGCTATCAGAATGAACCGGGAGTAGAGGCCAACTCCGTCACGGAAACTTATGTCGCCGCCAAGTTCTACATCGACAACTGGCGCTGGCGCGGCGTGCCCTTTTATCTGCGTACCGGCAAGCGTCTGGCAGCCAAGGCCTCCAGCGTCGCCATCCGCTTCCGCCACACCCCCCAGCAACTCTTTCGCGAAACCAGCATCGAGCACATCGAACCCAACTGGATCCTGCTTTCCCTGCAGCCCGAAAGCCTGAAGATCGAGATCTACGTCAAGGAACCGGGCCTGGAAATGCGCATCCGCCCCATCCAGCTCAATGCCTCCTACCGCCGCGACGGGGAAAAGGAACTGGACGCCTACGAGGCCCTTCTTCTGGATGTCATGGAGGGGGATCGCGCGCTGTTCATCCGTTTTGACGAGGTGGAATGGGCATGGCGGGCCGTGGACCCCATCCTCAAGGCCTGGAGCCGCGAGACCGACTATATCAGCACCTATCCCGCCGGCAGTTGGGGCCCCGAGGAGGCCAGCCGCATCATGGACAAGGAGGACCAATACTGGCGCAGCAATTTTTGATGGAGACAATAGACGGTTTGAAATGTCTTCATAGACTGGGGGGGGATTCGATGTCTCCTCCCGTCGACAGGAATTATCCAATATAAATGAATATGTTACCGATTTCTTTGGCAAAAGTGTAGCCCATCGTCGACACTCGTCGCCCCTCCCCACCCAGCCCTCCACCCATGGGAGCGCCATGCTCGGCAGGCAAAAAAGCGCCGGCAGCGAACCGGGGATCTCGGCACAATCCCTTCCCCTACCTTGCTTCCACCAGCAATCAGGGAGATCTTCCACGCAGCCGCACGAGGCCATTCTCCCTAAGCTCCCTCAGCATTGGCATGTTAATTGCTGTGATTACCGAGACCCCCTCCATCAGGAGCAACTCATGCCAACACTTCCCCTTTGCGAAACCGATATCGCCCAGTTATCCGATGCCATCAAGGCCATGGCCCATCCCTTACGCTACAAAATGGTATGTCTGCTCGGTGGTGGCGAGATGAGCATGCAAAACCTCGTCACCGCCATCGGCACCAGCCACAGCAACGCCTCCCAGCATCTGGCCATGCTCCACGCCTGCGGCGTCGTCCATGCCCGCCGCGTCGCCAGCCGGGTTTACTACCGCATCAAGGACCATCGCATCATCCGCCTCCTCGCCATGAGCAATACCCTTTTCGCTTACCCGGCCTAGCGCCGCAGAACGCCCTCCGGCACCTCCCTGGAGAACTGCCTGCGTCCCTACCGCCTTCATCCGTGGGCTTGGGGCGACAAAAAACCTGCCCGGCAACCCCGCCGGGCAGGTTTTTTGCGCGAGGATCCTTCCCCGCAGGGCTAGAGAGCGCTCAGAGTTCCTTGGCGTGATGGGCCAGGAAATCGGCGACGCCCTCCGGGGTGGCCTTCATCGCCGCCTTGCCCTTCTCCCACTGGGCGGGGCAAACGTCGCCATGCTCCTCAAAGAACTGCAGCGCGTCCACCATGCGGATCATTTCGTCGATGTTGCGCCCCAGCGGCAGGTCATTGACCACCTGATGGCGGACGACGCCCTGACGGTCGATGAGGAACGAACCGCGCAGGGCCACGGCATCATCCATCAGCACATCGTAGTTGCGGGCGATGCTCTTGGAGAGATCCGCCACCATGGGCATCTTCACTTGACCGATGCCACCCTTTGCCTCCGGGGTGTTCTTCCAGGCCAGATGGGAATAGTGGGAATCGACGCTGCACGCCACGACTTCGCAGTTGCGGGACTGGAACTCGGGCAGGCGGTGGTTGAAGGCGAGGATCTCCGAGGGACAGACGAAGGTAAAGTCCAGGGGGTAGAAGAACAACACCCCATATTTACCCTTGATATGGTGCGAAAATTGAAACTTCTCATTGATGCTGTTGTCGGGCATGACGGCAGCGGCGACAAAGTCAGGGGCGGATTTTCCTACGAGTACGGCCATGGTGCTTTCTCCTTATTGCAGGACAGGATAAAGTCTAATTTTGTTATTATAGCAGATCATTGGGTGGAATACACGGGGCTGCCGCCATCGCGGCAACAGTGTGCAGGCGCCGGTCGTTGGGCTAGAATACGCTGCCAGAGGCGCTGTCACACCTTCGGGGTCGCAGCTTATTTTAATGAACTCAAGGAGTTTTACCACATGACCTACGTGGTGACTGAAGCTTGCATCAAGTGCAAATATACCGATTGTGTGGATGTCTGCCCGGTGGACTGTTTCCGCGAGGGACCCAACTTTTTGGTCATTGACCCCGATGAATGCATCGACTGCACCCTCTGTGAGCCGGAATGCCCGGTGGGCGCCATTTTCCGGGATGACGACCTACCCGAAGGACAGGAAGAATTCCAGGAAATCAACGCGCGTCTGGCGCGGGTCTGGCCGCCCATCATCCAGAAAAAACCCGCCCCCAGCGATGCCGATGCCTGGACCGAGGTGAAAGACAAGCGGGGACTGCTCGAAGAGTGAGCGCCTCCGCTCCGGCAAAGCCCACCGTAGCGATTTTCCGCTCTCCTACCTTTCGGCGTCTGCTCACCACCCTCAGGCCTTATCGCGGCCGCATCGCGCTGGCCATGCTGCTCATGGCCCTGTCGGGTGCGGCGGCGGCGGCGGGCGCCTATATGATCAAGCCGGTGCTCGATCGCATCTTCATCGAACGCAATGCCAGTATGCTGCTCTGGCTCCCCCTGGGTGTAGTGCTGATCTATGCAGTCAAAGGCAGCGCCGACTATCTGCAAGGCATCATGCTGGCGGGGGTGGAGGAACGGGTCTTGCGCGGCCTGCGCGAAAAACTCTACCGGCAGACCCTGCGCCTACCCCTCACACGCCTCCTCAGCAGTAGTCACGGCGGGATCCTGTCGCGCATGAGTCTGGATCTCACCCTGCTCCAGCAGGGCCTGGCGGTGCTGGCCCATTTCTTTCTATCCAGCCTTACCATCATTGCCCTCATGGGTGTCGTGCTCTATCAGAGCTGGCAACTGGCCTTGCTGAGTTTCATCACCCTGCCCCTGGCCTTCTATCCGTTGATCCGTTTTGGGCGGAAGCTGCGCCAGCGCGGGGAAAATCAGCAGGAACAAATGGGTGAGATACTCGATCAGTTCTCGCAAAGCCTCAACGGTATCGAGGTTATCAAGAGCCACGGCAGCGAAGCCTATGAACAACAGCGCTTCGCCCAGCAGGCCCAGCGCTACTTCCTGCTCATGATGCGGATCTGGCGCATTCAAAAGGCCACGGTACCCATCATGGAACTCATCGGCGCCCTGGGGGTGGCCGTGATCATCTATCTCGGCGGCAGTCAGGTGGTAGCCGGGGAGATGAGCACGGGCGCCTTTTTCAGTTTTCTCACCGCATTGATCATGCTCTACGAGCCCCTGCGCCAACTCTCCTCGGCCAACAATCAACTCCAGCAGGGGCTCTCGGCCGCCGATCGCCTCTTTGCCTGGATCGATCAGCCCGGAGAAGACCCGCAAACCCCGGCCACCGCCATTCCCTGGGGCGATTGGCAATGTCGCGGCCTCAGCCTGCGCTTCGGTGACGAGCCAATACTCGAAGAGGTGGACATCAACTTCCCCAAGGGGTCCACCACCGCCATCGTCGGCCCCAGTGGCGGCGGCAAGACCAGCCTAATTCGCGTCGTGCTGGGCCTCATCCCCCCCAGCGCGGGCCAAATCTGGATCGCTGCGCACCCCATCGACGATTTGCCCCTGGCCGCCTATCGCCGGTATTTTGCCTTCGTCGGCCAGGACCCGGTCTTGTTTAGCGGCTCGGCATTGAGCAATATCGCCTACGCCGACGCCATGCCCAACCGCCAGCGGGCCGAGGCCGCCGCCAGACAGGCCCATGCCTGGGAATATTTGGCGGGGATGGGGGGGCTGGATACGGTCATCGCGGGCGACGGCGCCAACCTCTCCGGCGGCCAGCGCCAGCGCCTGGCCATCGCCCGGGCCCTCTACCTGAATCGCCCCGTGCTGGTCTTTGATGAAGCCACCAGCAATCTCGACGCCGACAGTGAAGAGCGCATCGCCGAGACCCTCCGTGCGCTGCACGGCCAAAAAACCATCATCATCGTCGCCCACCGCCCGCGCACGGCCGAACTGGCCGACCGCGTGATCCGCATGGAACGGGGGCGGGCCAGCACCCTGGAGCATCCAACACCCTCAGCCATCCGCGGTTAAGGGATGACGCAATTGCCCCTGCAATGCCCGCACATGGCGGGCGAGTTGACGATCCTGGACGGCCGTCGGCGCGGGGCCATAGCGTTGCTCCCGATAGAGGTCCTGCAGCCTTTGCAGGGTGCTCGCCGGCAGTGGCAGCGTTGACCAGAAGGCCACTTCGGCGCCCGGCTGCCCGGCGCCCAGACCCAAGCGGCGCAGGTGCCGTTGCGCCCGCCGCCGCCAGTACGCGGGGTGGCGGCGGCGCCAGTAATGCTGTCCGATCCCCAGGAAGGCCAATAGAAGAACAGTCACAGCCAGGAGCCCGGGCCGAAACGATAAGGCGCTCGGCCATCGCTTCCATTGCTCCTTCCAAGCATGCAGGGAGGGGCCATGCCAGTGGGCCAGGCTGGCCAACCGTGCCCCGGCCTGCTGCCAGACGGCCCGCTGTTTGGCAGGGGTGAGGTCAATGACCATGTTGATCCACTGCCACTGCAGCCAATCCCACCACTGCTGCCCGGCCGGTACCAGGTCGCGCGTCGTGCTACTGCCAGCCCCTGCCGCGCCGGCGGCTGCTGCGGCGGGGGTGGCATCGAGGCGTACCCAGCCGCGGCCGGGAAACCAGGCCTGCACCCAGGCATGGGCCATGCTTTGCCGGATGATCCAGTAATGGCCCACCGGGTTGTATTCACCGCCGTGGTAACCCGTCACCACCCGGGCTGGAATACCATCCAGACGTAACAACAGCGCCAGCCCACCGGCATAAAACTCGCAGAACCCGGTATGGGTGTGCAAGAGAAAGTCCCCCATGGACTGCCCATCGGGATAGCCTGCCGGGGACTGTAAACTGTAATGGAAATCGGGCCTGTGGAACCAGGCCATGATCCGTTGGGCCACGGCGGCGCTATCGGACCCGCCTGCCGTAAAGCTTCGGGCCAAGGCACGGATTGCCGGATCGGTGTTTGCCGGCACCTGCAGGGCGGCAGCGCGCACGGCGGCAGACAGGGGCCGGGGTGGCGCGGGGCTGGACCAGACCGTGTAACGCAGAGGTAGATCGGGGGCCTTGTCCAGACGCAGTACCCCATCGGCTTCCTGATGCCAGGACTGGCCCAACTCCACCCGCCGGGGAACGGGCAAGGCAAAAAGATAACGGCTGTTGCCGGGAGCCAGGACGATTTCTTGCCGAACCGTCGCCGTTGCCTCCAGAGCGGCCGAGTCCGCCGCATGACCCTGCTGCATTTTCGGCGGATCCGGCAGCCAGTCCCGACCATCATCCCGCCAGAGAATGGCACCAACCCAATACAGGGAGCCGCCATCGCTGGGCGGCGGGGTGAGCTGGGCGCGAAAGGCAATGGCCGAATCGGTGGCCAGTTGGCTGACGCTGTCGGGCGCCAGCTCCGGGCTGAAGCCCGAGCGGGCATGCTGTGCCGGCGGCGCCCAGGCCCACAGGGGCGTTGGCGTGCGCGGCAAGAGAAAGAAAAAGAACGCCGCCAAGGGCAGGAGGAGGAAGACGAAACCCAGCGTAAAGCCGGCTATGCGGGCAAAATCCCGCCACTGGAAGAGATTCCCGGCCAAGCCCTGGTTGACATCCGCCAGGGGCTGCCACATGAGGCCCAGCAGGGCAAAGTAGAGGGTGGCCAGGAGCAGAAAGGCAAAAATCAGGTCTACCCGCAACCAGGCGGCGATACCCAGACCCAGCAGGGTCAGCGCCGCCATCTGATAAAAGTCACGCTGGCCGCGCAGTTCCAGGGCCTTGACGGCCAGCAGCCAGATCACCATCTGGGTGAGCATGGGCAGCCAGTTACCCCAGCCCTCCACGATGGCGGCGGCAATCACCCCCACCAGGGCCAGGAAGAATCGCTGCCGGCCACCAAACCAGGGCAGGCGCCTCCGCAGCGCGCCCAGTATGCTGAGCCCGCTACCCAGGAACCAGGCTAGCAGCGCCCAGACGGCTACCTCCCGCCCCAGGGCGAGGAGCAGCAGGCTGCCCATGGCCGCAGCGAGCAGGGGAGCTGCCAAGCGGATGGGCAGATTCATCTTAGATCCGGCAGTTGGCAGAGGTGTTTTGCGCACGCCTGGCCCAAGCCGTCGTTCCAGGCGAAAGCCCGCGCCCGGCAGGCAAACTGTTTGCGTGCAAAGGGCGGGTTTTCGCCTGCGGCGGGCTGAGCCGTAGAACCACCGGCGCGGGCCGCAGGAGCAAAAAAAACCCTTTGCCAACTGCCGTTTTTCGGTTCATGACACCCGGCGGAAGCGCCACCAGGGGGCCGGTGACAGCGCTGCGGGCGCGTAAACCGGCAATGGCGTTTGTTGGGCCAGAAGCAGGAGGGCCGCCTCGTAGGCCACCCGCCCTACCCCCGTCGCTCGACCGCCCGGCATGCGCAGTTGCCATGCCTGTCCCCGCGCCACGGCATCATCGAGAGCACGGCGCAAGGCTTGCAAACGCCGCTCCGGCTCCATCCCCGCCAGGGCCGGCGCCGCCCAGTCGAGGATGATCAGGGGTTCGCCGCCGCGCTCCCGCTCGCGGGCGGGCAGCCTCTGCTCCCCCTGGACACGCAAGGCCCAGTCCACCCGTCGCCACAGCACCGCGCTCAAGCCCTCCCCCGGCAGCCGGTCGCGCACGCCGAGAAAATCTCCGCTCCCACCGGGTTGCCCGACCGTTTCCTCCACCCGTCCCTCCTCTTGGAGCTTAATGCCGGTGGCAGACGCTGCGGGCGCCACCCAGGGGCCGGTCCCCGTCAGGTCCAGGTCTTGGCCACGCCAGACAAAAGCGAAGGGGAAGGCCGAACCCACCCGCAACAAGGGCAGCGGCGGGTGCCCGCGCAGGGGAGGTCTCCACGGCAGGGCGAGACGCGCCTGCCCGTGAGCAGGCAGATAAGGCAGAAGCGCCTGCCCTGCCTCCAGGCGGAGTTCCAGCATCAGCAGGGGCCAGGGCCGGTGATTGTCCACGGCCACCAGCAGCATGCCCGGCCGCTGCGCCTCCAGGATCTGCTGGGGAACGATCCGGACCTGCACCCCCTTGAGATTGAGCAGGGCCGCCATGCCCGACAGGACCATCAGCGCCAGCATCATGGACACCAGGAGAAAGAGGACATTGTTACCACTATTGACGGCGGCAAAACCCAGGGCCAAGGTGAGTCCGACGAAGACCTTCCCCGGACGGGAGAGCCGCACCGCGGTGCGGGCTCGCTTCACGGCCCGAAGCCCCAGATTTCCTGCATGAGGATGGCGGCCAGATCGGATCCGTCCTGTTGGGCGGCAACGGGCAGCAGGCGGTGGCCGACGACGGCCACGCTTACCGCCTGCAGATCCTCGGGGACCACAAAATCACGCCCCTGCAGATAGGCCCAGGCTTGGACCATGGCCTTGAGGGCCAGCACGCCCCGGGGCGACAGACCCAGGGCGATCCGTGCATCGCTCCGGCTTTGCCGTGCCAGGGCCAGTATCATGGCGGTGATTTCATCGCTGAGAAAGACCTGCCGCGCCATCCCTTGCCAGGCCGCCACCAGGGTCGCATCGGCCAGCGGCAGCAGGGCCGCCGGATCGCGATGTTTTCCCGCGAGCAACTGGCGTTCGGCCTGGGCACTGGGATAGCCGATGGCCATGCGGATCATGAAACGATCCAGTTGACTTTCGGGCAGAGGAAAAACGCCGGCGTGCTCCTTGGGATTCTGGGTGGCGATGACGAAAAAGGGCTGCGGGAGGCGGTGACTATGGCCATCCACCGAAACCTGCCCCTCGGCCATGGCCTCCAGCAGGGCCGACTGGGTACGCGGCGAGGCGCGATTGATCTCATCGATGACGACCACGGCATGGAAAAGGGGGCCAGGGTGAAAGGCAAAGCCCTTTTGCTCCGGATCGAAGAGGGTGACCCCGATGAGATCGCCGGGCAGCAAGTCCGCCGTCATCTGCACCCGGGTAAAGTCCAGCCCCAATAGCCGGGACAGGCCCAGGGCCAGGGTGGTCTTGCCCACCCCCGGCAGATCTTCCACCAGGACATGTCCCCCTGCCAGTAGCCCTGCCACCACCAGACGCAGGGCCTTTTCCTTGTCCAGGAGGATCTCGCCCAGGGCGGCCAGCAAGGTCTGGGGCGTAGCGCTGCTCATGCCCGGTCGGCCACGTCCAGACGCCGCGCCGCCAGGGCCTCGTCGAGACGCCCCACGGGCAGGTGATGGGGCGCCTCCCGGAGCAACTGCGGCGTTTCCAGGGCCTCCTGGCGGATCTTTTGCATCACTTCCACGAAGCGGTCCAGGGTAGCCTTGCTTTCGGTCTCCGTCGGCTCGATGAGCAGGCACTCCGGCACCAGTTGCGGAAAATAGACGGTGGGGGCATGGATGCCATAATCCAGCAGGCGCTTGGCCACGTCCAGGGCACGGATGCCGTTTTCCCGCTGCAGGTCCGTCACGCTGAGGATGAATTCGTGACTGGCCCGCCGCTCCGGGAAGGCCGCCTGAAAGCCCACGGCCTGCAAACGCTTGAGGAGATAATTGGCATTGAGGGCGGCGTAGCGGGATACCCGCTCCACCCCCTCCCGACCCAGGCGCCGCAGATAGGCATGGGCGCGAAGCAGCACGCCGATGTTGCCGGCATGGGCACTCAGGCGACCGATGCTCGCGGGTAGATCGCCAGCGTCGAGCCAGTGATAACGACCATGCTCATCGCGGGCCACGCGGGGCTGCGGCAGGAAGGGCAAGAGTCGCTCCCGGACGGCCACCGCACCGGCACCCGGACCGCCGCCGCCATGGGGCGTGGCGAGGGTCTTGTGGAGGTTGAGGTGCATGACGTCAAATCCCATGTCACCGGGCCGCACCCGACCCAGGATGGCATTGAGGTTGGCGCCATCATAATAGAGCAGCCCCCCGGCCCCATGCACGCGCTCGGCAATCTGCACGATCTGCCGCTCGAAAACGCCCAGGGTCGAGGGATTGGTCAGCATGATGCCCGCCGTATCCGGGCCCAGGGCCGCGTCCAGGGCAGCCAGATCCAGATCGCCATCGGGACCATTGGGGATCTCCACCACCGCAAAGCCCGCCATGCGGGCACTGGCCGGATTGGTACCGTGGGCCGCCGTGGGGATGAGCATGCGCTTACGCTGGTGGTCGCCGCGGGCCTGGTGATAGGCGCGGATCATGGCGACTCCGGCCAGTTCCCCCTGCGCACCCGCCGCCGGCGTCAGGCTCACCGCCGCCATGCCCGTAATGGCGGCCAGCCACTCCTGCAGCTCCCACAAAACTCGCAGCAAACCCTGCATGGCCGGGGCCGGGGTCTGCGGGTGGAGGCGCGCAAAACCCGCCAGCATGGCCCCTTCATGGGCAATGCGCGGGTTGTATTTCATGGTGCAGGAACCCAGCGGATAGAAATGGGTGTCAATGGAAAAATTGCGCTGGGAGAGACGGGTGTAGTGGCGCAAGACTTCCAGTTCCGACGGATTGGGCCAGTGGAGAGCATCCCCGCGCAACAGTGTCTGGGGAATGTCCTCCAAACCTTCTTCCGCCGCCCTGGCCGACGCCTGAACCGGATCCCGATGATGATCATAGGCAAAAATGAGTGGCGTGGGATTCATGCGGACAGATCCTTTAGAGTCGCTAGCAGCGCATCGCGATAATCCAGCAGATCCGCGTCGCTGGCGAGTTCCGTCACACAGACCAGCAGATCCCCCGCCTCGCCCATACCCCATTCCGCCAGGCAGATGCCGGCCAGGATGCCGCGTTCCAGCAGGGTATCGCGTACTGCCTTGGCGGACAGGGGCAGGCGCAGGACAAATTCATGGAAAAATGGACCGGAGAAGGGCCATTGTACGCCCGGCACGTCGGCCAGCAGATCCCGCAAGCGACGCGCCTGACGATGACAGGCGACGGCCGTCTGGCGCAGCCCGTCACCGCCCAGGGCCGCCATGTGGATAGTGGCAGCAATGACCATGAGCCCCTGGTTGGTGCAGATGTTGCTGGTCGCCTTGCCGCGACGGATGTGCTGCTCCCGCGCCTGCAAGGTCAGGCAAAAGCCCTCCCGCCCCTGGACATCGACGGTGCGCGCCACCAGGCGTCCGGGCATCTGCCGGACATGGGCCTTGCGACAGGTGAGGAAACCGAAAAAGGGACCGCCCGCGGACAAGGGGATGCCCAGGGGTTGCCCCTCACCCACCACCAGATCCGCCCCCCCCTGCCCCCAGACACCGGGCGCCTTGAGGATCGCCAAGGCCAAGGGGTTGACCACGGCAATGGCCAACATCTGCCGGGCATGGGCCCAGTCGGTGAGGGCATCCACCGCCTCCAGCCCGCCAAAGGCATTGATCTGCGGAATGATGAGCGCCGCGCTGTCGTTTTCCCCTTCCGGTAACTGCAAGCGCCCCGTCTGCCGGTCATAAGGCACGCCCAGCAAGGGGATCTCCTGCAAACCCAGGATGCTGTGCAAGACCTCCCGCCAGGCAGGAAGGAGATTGTCCGGGACGAGGATGGCCTTGCCTTCCCCTTGCAGGCGCAGGGCCATAAGGCAGGCCTCGGCCAGGGCGGAAGCACCATCGTAGAGGGAGGCGTTGGCCACCTCCATCTCCGTCAGTCGGGTCAGAAAACTCTGGTACTCGTAGAGGACCTGCAAGGTCCCCTGACTCGCCTCGGCCTGATAAGGCGTATAGGCCGTGTAAAACTCGCCCCGTCCGGCGATCTCCCAGACGATGGCCGGAATATGGTGGGCGTAAGCGCCACCACCGGCAAAACAGCGCAAAGGGGTATTGGCAGCAGCGCGCTCTTCCAGCTCCCGCCGCAACGCCATTTCCGAAAGCCCAGCAGGCAAAAGCAGGTCGTGGCCCTCCAGTTGGGCGGGCACCTCATCAAAAAGGGCCTCCAGATCGGTGATGCCAATGGCCGCCTGCATCTGCGCCACCTCGTCGGCGCCGTGGGGGATATAGGGCATTCAGACCCCCGCAATACGGGCGTAGGCCGCGGCGTCCAGCAGTCCGTCCCAGGCCCCGGCATCAGCGTTGATGACCATGATCCAGCCCCGGCCGTGGGGATCCTCATTCAGCCATTGGGGGTTCTCGCCGAGGGCTTCGTTGACCTCCTCCACCGTTCCCGAAATGGGCGCATATAGATCGGCCGCGGCCTTGACCGATTCGAGCACTCCGCAGGGGTTGCCCACCCGGATCTGGCCGCCCACCGCGGGCAGCTCCACGAATACCAGGTCGCCAAGGAGTTCCTGGGCATGCTCCGTGATTCCTACCCGATAACGGCCGCCACCGATATTTTCCACCCACTCGTGGGTCTCGGTATAACGCAGATTTTCCGGAACGGTACTCATGACGACTTCTCCTTGGATGGTGAAAAATGGGCGTGGCCAGCGCGCCAGAAAGGGGGCTTGACGACCAGGGCAGGCTGACGCACGCCGCGCACGGAGACCCAGAGCCGGCCACCCGCATGGGGAGCATCGGTAACCCGGGCCAGGGCGATACCCCGGCGCAGGCTCGGCGAAAAAATACCGCTGGTAATCTCTCCGCAGCGCCGGCCATTGGCGTCCTCCACGGCATAGCCGTGACGGGGGATGCCCTCGTCCAGCACCAGCCCCACCAGCGTCCGCCGCACGCCCGCGGCGCGTTGCGCCTCCAGGGCGCCGCGACCGAGGAAATCCCGCTCCCCGCGCAGGTCCACCGTCCAGCCAAGGTTGCTCTCCCAGGGCGTGACTGCCGGACTCATGTCCTGGCCGTTGAGATTCAGCCCGGCTTCCAGGCGCAGGCTGTCCCGAGCGCCCAGACCACAGGGAACGGCACCGCGATCACGCAAGCGTTCGGCCAGGATGGGCGCCTGCTCCGCCGCGAGGATCACCTCCACGCCATCCTCACCGGTATAACCCGTGCGCGCCACGAAGACCCCGCCCAGGGCATGCCCCTCCATGGCCGTAAAGGACGGCAAGGCATTCAGGAGCGGCAGGTCCAAGGCCTCGGCCGCCAGCGCGCGAGCCCGGGGGCCCTGCACGGCCAGCATGGCCAGTTCGGGGCGCTCCCGCAGGTCCACCTGCCAGCCGTGGGCGACAACCAGATTCCGAAAGTGGGCGGTGTCGGCCTGGGCCGTGCCGGCGTTGAGTACCACCCGATAACCGGCATCACCACGGGCATAGACGATGAGATCGTCCAGGATGCCGCCCTGCGCATTCAGCAGCGTGCTGTACAAGGCCTTGCCGTTCTGCCCATCGAGTCTGGCCACATCATTGGCCAAGGCATAACGGAGCAAGGTGCGCGCATCGGGCCCGCTGATATCCAGCGGGCGCATGTGGGAGACGTCAAAAAATCCTGCACCGTTGCGTACCGCCTCATGTTCCGCCAACTGCGACCCATAATGGAGCGGCATCTCCCAGCCCGCGAAGGGCACCATGCGCGCGCCGTGGGCGCGATGCCAGTCATCGAGGGGGGTACGGTGAACGGCAACGGCCACTGCTTCGCCGGCGCTCATAAGCGCTGTGCTTCCTCACGCAAGCGATCGATTCCTGCCTCGCTCGCTCCGTCCCGCCGCAGCACGGCCAATACGGCACCCGAGCCCGTCGGGGCGAAGACCAGGTCCTGGCTATCCAGGTCCACCCGCAGATGACGCACGGCGCTATTGGCCAGATTATTCGACAGCCGGTTCGCGAGCGCGCACATCCCCGAGGCCAGGGCAGCCAGGGTATCGGCCATATCCTCTTCCATCCCCACCGTCGCCAGGGGCACTCCCTCGCGACTGATCAAGGCGGCCGCCCCAATCCCGGGCAGCCGCCCCACCAATGCCTGCAATGCCTTTTCCGCTTCCATCCGTTACGCTCCTATGCCGATACCGCGCTCATCGCTCACTGCCCTTTTCTCCATCGCGTTACGGCACCCTCTCGCCATGCGCAGAGGCCGGATGCTCGCGCGCCAGACAGTCCATAAAACCATCCACGAGGCGGCCTTCATCAAAGGCCGTCTCCTGCAATTGCCGCCCTCCCTCCTCACCAAGGCGCCGCCGCAACTCCGGCCCATGCGCCAGCCGGGTCAACAAGCCTGCCAAGGCAACGGCATCTCCCTCGGGAAAGAGAAAGCCATTGCGCCCATGCTGGATCACTTCGCGAATGCCACCGCTGCCACTGCCCAGCACCGGCACCCCCGCCGCCAACCCTTCCACCAGCGCCAGGCCCAGCCCCTCCCGCCGGGAGGGCAATACATTCACATCCATCAGCCCATAGTATGCCGAAATATCGTTCTGAAAACCCGGGAAAATCAGCCAGTCGGGACGAGCGCCATGGGCCCCGGCCATGGCCCGCAGGGCCTCGTGATCCTCGGGCTTGGGCGGCCCCAGGAGCAGGACGCGATAGGGGAAATCCAGCCGCGACAGGGCCGCGAAAAGCACATCAAAACCCTTGGGATGCGCCACCTCGGGATACCAGCCCGGCCAGCGATCGAAACGGGCTACCATACCGATGCAAAAGGGCGCTGGTTGGACATCGAGGCCGAGGCGGCCCCGCAGCACCCTGATCGCTTGCGGGTTTGCGGTGAAAAAAGACGAGAGATCGCGGCCCGCATAGAGGCGGGTGACCCGCTTGGCAGGGTAGCCGCTGGCAATGAGACTCTCGCCGATCACCTCACTCGCGGCCAGTTGATGCGCCACCCAGAGCCGCTGCCAGGGCGCCCAGGGCAGGGCCGGCGGGCGCACGATGCAATGACGCATGAACCACAATGGAGCTCGCAGGCTGCCCGTGGCCTTGGCTGCCAGGGTCAGGTGCCGGGCCGGGGAGTCATGGGTGAGCACCAGATCGGCCCCCTGCGCCGCCTGGCGCAGGGCTCCCCGCGTCGCCACGCTGAAGGGGGAAAAACGCTGGGCGATGGTGACCGCCCGCCCGCGCAGGCGTTCCCCCTGATGGCGCACAAAACCCGGAGGCACGAAAAACGCCACCGCAAAACCCCGCTCGCGCAGGCCATCGGCCAAGGCCAGGGCAACCTGATCCGCCCCGCCACGACCATCTCCCCCCAGGACCTGCAAGAGCCGAAGCTGGCGATGGCCCGCACGCAGCGCCGGTACAGCGGACGAGCGAAGTACCGGCATCAAGGGCAGCATGCTTCGCTCCCGGTGGCGATGCCCCAGACCCCCGGCGCCACGGCTAGCTCCTGCAACGCCAAAGCCCCGGGCGTGGCAGCCGTCATCCGCCACCATTCTCCCACGCCATGGCCACCAGGGCCTCGCGCAGGGCCTGCACGTCCTGCATCGGCGCCGTGAAATCCACGCGCAAGCGTTGGCCGGCGCAGTCCAGGTCCATCCCTTCCGGGTCGCAGGCCAGCATTTCCGCCGTCATTTCCCCCGGCAAGTCGCCAAGACGGCGGCAATATGACTGCATGGCCTCACGATGATCCCTATTCATGTGCGCCACCGCCCCCGCCTCGGCACTGGCGAGATCGCCCTGGGCGGGAAAGGCATAGGCATCGCCACCCACCCAGCCCATTTCGCCAAAACCGGCAATCAGGCGTACCCGCTCTACCTGCAGCGTATAAAAATGAAAACCGGGCAAGGCCAGATAGCGGGAAGCACCGGGCAGGAGGCG
>JAJYQY010000053.1 GCA_021794385.1 Pseudomonadota bacterium
CAGCCATGCCGAATGATCAGTTTTTGGACGAAGCACGGGAAGTACCGAGCGTAGTACCCATGGCGCGCGTGGTGAACTGGTCCATCTTCCGCAGCCGCGAAGCGGCCGGGGAGCATCTACCCCATGTCCATCTCGGCGCCGGACAAGCACTGGTCGGCGGCCACGGCCAGGACAGCATCGGCCCCTACTGGTGGGTGGGCGTCCAGGTGGATGATATCGACCGCTGGGGGGATGTGGCAGCGGTCAACAAGCATGGCCGTCAGGGCGACTAGGCCCCGCCAAGCGCTGCCGGAGGACGGCGAGGACGGCCCCGCGATCCGCATAGGCGCCGGAGATCTGCAACTCCAGAGCGAACTGCAAAGCCTGGCCCAGCGCAGGTCCCGGCGGAACCCCCAGGGCCATGAGATCCTCGCCGCGCAACCAGGGTGCGGGCAAGGCGCCAAGTACACCCAGTGTTGACCAGATCTCCCGGGCCTTCTGCAGGGCCGGGGGCATGCCTTCGGCCCCCGCCCCCTGGGCGTCGGCCAAGGCGAGATCCAGGAGCAAGCAGCGGTCGGGTACCCGCAAGGCCAGACGGCCGTAGGCGGCGGTTCCCGCGCCATCCCGAGCGAGGGCATGCGGCGCGCCATGCCAGCGCAACAGCGGCAGGAGTTGGCGCATCAGGGTCGGTCCCGGAAACCAGCGTGCCAGAAAGGACTGGGCGGGGACCAGGCTTTGCTCATGCCCCAAGGCCCGCCAACGCCCTTGCGCATCGCGGCGGGTCACCGCAGCCTTGCCCAGGTCATGGAGCAAGGCCGCGAGCATCAAGACCAGATCGCGCTCCCGTTGCCCGCGCCGTAAGCGCCCGGCAGCGGCCAGGACCCGACCGGTATGCGTCCAGACATCGCCTTCAGGGTGGGCATCCGGCCGTTGCGGAACTCCCTGCAAGGCCCGCAACTCCGGAAAAAGCGTGATGGCACCCGTTTCCTGCAGGGCATCCCAGGAGCGCGGCAGATCCACTCCCCGCAGCAGGATCGCCTCCCACTCCTTGCGCACCCGCTCCCCGGCCACCTGCCCCAGTCGCGGGGCCAGGTGGCGACAGCGACCGGCCGTGAGCGGATGGATGCCAAAGCCCAGTTGACCACTGAAGCGCGCGGCACGCAGCACCCGCAGGGGGTCATCGCCGAAGCTGCGCGCATCCACCATACGCAAACGCCCGGCCCGTAAATCCTCCTGGCCGCCCCAAGCATCCAGCAGCGTTTCCGTGCGGGGATCCCAAGCCATGGCATTGACGGTAAAATCCCGCCGGCGGGCCGCCTCGGCCCAGGGCAGATGCGGATCCACCCGCTGCCCGCTCCATTGGGGCAGGGCGAGTTCCGCGCCGGCCGCGACAAAGACCGCAAGGCGCCCCCCCACCCGGTGGGCGCCAAAGGGCGCAAGGCATTCGGCGAGGCGCGTCTCACTCAGCCCGTAGATCTCCACATCCCAGTCCTCGGGCAGCCGCCCCGAGAGGGCATCCCGCACCGCTCCCCCTACCAACAGCGCCCGGCCCCCGGCGCGCTCCACGGCCGCCAGGACCGGCGGCAGGGCCGCCGGCAGCTTCAGCGTCGCCAGAGCCACAGGATCAGGGTGAGCAGGAGGGACGCCAGAATGGACAGCAAGAGGCTGGTACCCAGGGGGAAAAACACCTGAAAACCGGGACGGCCCATGCGGATATCGCCGGGCAGGTGACCCAGCCCCAGGCGCGCGAGGAGCGGCCACAAGAGGCCGAGGAGGAAGATCAGCAGGCCCAGGGTGATCAGTATCTTCTGCATGCTTATCCCCTCCTCGCTCTGACCGTCATCCCGTCCGGCCCCCACCGGCCGTGAGCGCATCGAGCACCGCGGCATACTTTTCCTTGACGACATTGCGTTTGACTTTCAGGGTGGGGGTGAGTTCACCCGCCGCCTCGCTGAGGGGATGATCCAGCAGGGCGAAGCGTCGCACTTGCTCATAGGAAGGCAGATCCGCCAGGGCATCCTGGATCACCCCCCGCAGCAGCTCCCGTCGCGCCGCCGTTGCGTCAGCGGAACCCAGGCGGGCGGCCAGCAATTCCTCATTGGGAACGATCAGGGCCAGCAGATAGGGCAGGCGATCGCCAAAAACCACCGCCTGGGCAATGAGGGGCTGGGCCATGAGCCGCATCTCGATTTTCTGGGGAGAGACATTCTCCCCGGCCGAATTGACGATGAGATCCTTCTTGCGGTCGGTGATCCGCAAATAGCCCTCCGCATCGAGGCTACCCACATCCCCCGTATGCAGCCAGCCATCGGCGAGGGTCTCGCGGGTGGCGCTCTCGTTGTTCCAGTAACCGGCCATGATGGAAGGGCCGCGCACCAGGATCTCGCCATCGGCGGCAATGCGGCCTTCGAGATTGGGCAGGAAGCGGCCCACCGTTCCCGGACGGATGGCCGCAAGCGGATTGGCGGCGATCACCGGGCTCGCCTCGGTCATCCCGTAGCCCTCCACAATGGGCAATCCCAGGTCCAGGAAAAAACGGGCGATCTCCTCGGGCAGGGGGGCCCCGCCGGACACGAAAAAACGCAGACGTCCACCCAATCTGGCGCGCAGGCTCCGGATCAGCAGTGCCCGGGCCAGAGAATGTTGCCAGCCCCGCGGCGGCTTGGGCGCTCCCAGACCGAGACCGCGCCGCAGCAGGCGACCGAAAACACCCGGCCGCTCCTCCACCCCCCGGCGCACGCGGCCATACAGCAGTTGAAAGACCCGCGGCACGGCGATGAGGATATCGGGCCGCGCTACGGCGATGTCCCGCAATACCGTATCGGGCCGTTCGGCATAGGCCACCTCCAGACCCAGCAGATAGGCGCCAAAGTGGCCGGTACCGCGCTCGAAGACGTGGGACAGGGGCAAAACGGATAAGAGCCGTTGTCCCTGGCGCAGGGGCACCAGCGGCACAAAACCGCTAATATTGCTCAGGATGTTGCCATGGCTGAGCATCACCCCCTTGGGCCAGCCGGTGGTACCCGAGGTGTAGACCAAGGTCGCCAGATCGTCCCGCCGCAGAGATCTCAGACGCCCATCCAGCTCCGCATCGGGGACGTCTTCCCCCAACTGCTCCAGCCCCGCCCAAGTGCTCAGGCCCGCAGTCCGGGCGGCGGCGGTACCGCGCAACAAAAGCCTTTCGGCCGGTACTCCCCACGCTGCCCCACCACCGCCAATGCGCTCCCGCTCCGGCATCCCCTCCAGAAGTACCAGCCCTGCACCGCTATCCCCCAGCACATAGTGAATCTCCCGCGCCCCAAAACTGGGGTAGAGGGGAACCGTCACCGCCCCTATACTGAGAATGGCGAAGTCTATGAGGGCCCAGTCCACGGAATTGGGTGCCATGAGGATCACCCGCTCGCCGGCCTTGACCCCCAAACGGAGCAAGCCGCGGGCCCGCCGCCGCACCTTTTCGGCAAAATCCGCCGCCCCCATGGGGACAAAGGCCCCTTCGCCCCGTTGCAAGGCAATCACCCCTTGGGGGCTGGCCGCACAACGGGCAAACAGCCCCTCGGGCAAACTGGACAACTCCGCCAAGGTCATGGCGTTCCTCAGCGCATGGCCTTTTCCACCGTGGTCAGACTGCGCTGGAAGCTGTCCAGGGCAAACAGACGCTCCATATAGGCGGTGGTCGCCCGCGCCGCCGCCGGCAGGGTAATGCCCAGCACCGGCAAACGCCACAGGAGGGGAGCCAGGGC
>JAJYQY010000071.1 GCA_021794385.1 Pseudomonadota bacterium
ATTCCAAGGGGACCAACCTGGGCGCCACCCTCAAGGCCATCGCCGGTTTGCCGGGTCCGCTGGTGCTGATCCTGGGCGGGGACGCCAAGGGCGCCGATCTTTCGCCCCTGCGCGCCGCCTGCGCCGGTCAGCGCGCTGCGGTACTGCTCGGCAAGGACGCGCCGATGCTGGCCGAGATCCTCGACGGTGTGCTGCCCCTGCAGCAGGTCGGGAGCATGGAAGAAGCGGTGCGCGCTGCCACGGCCATGGCCCGACCCGGAGATCAGGTCCTGCTCTCGCCAGCCTGCGCCAGTCTCGATATGTTCACGGATTATCAGGATCGCGGCCGCCAGTTTCAGCAAGCGGTGCGCGGCCTGGCCGGGGGTGCGGGATGATGCGCCCAAGCTGGTGGCTGGTAGAGGACGGTCCGGCGGATACGGTCTTGTGGTGGATCATTTTGGTGCTGTTGGGATTCGGCCTGGTGATGGTCTATTCGGCCAGCGCCCCCATTGCCCAGCACGCCACCGGCGATGCCTTCTATTTTGCCGAACGGCAAGCCCTCTTTGTCGCCCTCGCGGCAGCGGTACTGTACTATGCCAGCCGTGTCGATGTGGATTTCTGGGAGCGATTGTCCTTTCCCCTCATGGGGCTTTCTCTCCTCTTTCTGCTCCTGGTCTTCGTCCCCTTCATCGGCGTGTCGGTAAACGGCTCCCATCGGTGGATCAATTTCCTGATCATCCGCCTGCAGCCCTCGGAGCTGCTGAAATTCGCCCTCCTGCTCTTCGTCTCCCGTTATGTGGTGCGCAAGGGGGAATTGCTCGGAAAATTCAAGGAGGGTTTGTGGCCCATCTTTGTGGTCCTCGGCATCCTTGGCGTTCTCCTTCTGCTGCAGCCGGACTTCGGTTCCTACGCCATGGTGGTCCTGCTGACCGGGGTATTGCTCTTCCTCGGCGGCCTGCCCATGGGTTATGTGCTCCTGGCCGGGGCGGTGTCCGGAACCGCCCTGGGCGCCTTGGCGGTCTCCGCTCCCTATCGTCTGGCCCGTATCACTGCCTTTCAGAACCCCTGGGCCGACCCCTACGGCGCCGGTTTCCAACTGGTGCAATCACTCATCGCCTTCGGCCGGGGCGGGGTCTTCGGGGTGGGATTGGGTGACGGGGTGATGAAGTATTTCTACCTCCCGGAGTCTTACACCGACTTCATCCTCGCGGTAATCGGCGAGGAACTGGGCATGGTGGGGGTCTGGGCCCTGGCCTTGCTCTACGCCGTGGCGAGCTGGCGCATCTATCGCATCGGTCGGCGCGCGGCAGGGGCGGGCAACGCCTTCGCCGCCCTGTTCTGTTATGGAACCCTGACCTGGTTCGGGGGCGAGGCGGTGCTGTCCATGGGGGTGAATCTCGGCGCCCTGCCTACCAAGGGCTTTGCCCTGCCGCTGATCAGTTACGGCGGCAGCAGTCTGGTCTTTCTCTGTGCGGCCCTGGGGGTGGTCTTGGGAGTGAGCCGCCGTTATCCGGCGCCATCCGCCCGGGTCGTGGCCGGCAAGGCGGAGGTGGAACATGGCTGAGCGGGTCGTCATCGCTGCCGGCGGTACCGGTGGTCACGTCTTCCCGGCCCTGGCGGTGGCGGGGGAACTGCGGGCGCGGGGAGTCGCCGTGGACTTCATCGGGACGGCGGCGGGGATGGAGGCGGCCCTCGTGCCGGAGCATGGCTTCCCCCTCCATACCTTGCACATGCAGGGCTTGCGCGGTAAGGGCCTGGGCCGCTGGCTACAGGCGCCGTGGCGGGTGTTGCGGGCGGTCTTGCAGGCCCGGCGGATTCTTCGCCGGCAGCAGACCCAGGCGGTTTTGGGAATGGGCGGTTATGTGGCGGCCCCCGTCGGGCTGGCGGCCTGGAGCCTGGGGCTGCCCCTGTGTCTGCACGAGCAGAATGCCGTGGCGGGGCTCAGCAACCGTTTTCTGGCCCCCTTGGCCCGGCGCATCTTCCTGGGCTTTCCCGGGGCGGGACTGCGGCGCGGGGAATGGGTGGGCAATCCCGTGCGGGCAGAGATCGCCGCCCTCCCCGCACCGCGGCAACGCCTGCGCCATGAGGGTCGGGTGCGGCTGCTCATCATGGGAGGCAGTCAGGGGGCCAAGGTGCTCAACGAGATCGTCATCGCTGCGCTGCGGGCCTTGCCGGCGGCCGAACGGCCGGAGATCTGGCATCAGGCGGGGCGGGACCATGCCCAAGTGGTGGCGACGCGCTATGCCGAAGCCGGTATCCCGGCGCGGGTGGAAGCCTTCATCGGCGATATGGCGGCGGCTTTGGCCTGGGCCGACCTGGCTGTCTGCCGCGCCGGCGCGGCCACGGTGGCGGAACTGGCGGCGGCGGGTCTAGGGGCCGTGCTCATTCCCTATCCCTTTGCCGTGGACGACCATCAGGCGGCCAACGCGCGCTTTCTGGAAAAGGCCGGGGCGGCCGTCATGCTACGCCAGGAAGGGCTCGACGGACCCGGGCTCCTGGCGGTCCTGCTGCCGCTCCTGGCGGATGGGGAAAAACGGCTGGCCTGGGCCGAGGCGGCGCGGGCCAGCGCCAAGGTGGACGCCGCCGCCCGGGTGGCGGCAGCGTGTGCGGAAATGACGGGGTATCGGTATGCGTAACTGGGTGCGACAGATCCATATGGTGGGCATCGGCGGCAGCGGCATGCGGGGCATCGCCGAAGTGTTGCTCAATCTCGGTTATGGTGTCTCCGGATCCGATCTCAAGCCGGGGGGCGCCACCCTGCGTCTGGCCGACCTGGGGGCGCGGATTTACAGCGGCCATGAGGCCGCCAATGTCCGCGGTGCCGACGTGGTCGTCGTTTCTTCGGCAGTACCCGAAGAGAACCCCGAGGTCCAGGCCGCCCGCGCCATGCGCATCCCCGTGATCCGCCGCGCCGAGATGCTCGCCGAGCTCATGCGTTTCAAACACGGCATCGCCATCGCCGGCACCCACGGCAAGACCACCACCACCAGCCTGGTGGCCAGCATTCTCGCCGAGGCGGGTCTGGACCCCACCTTCGTCATCGGCGGTCGCCTGAAGAGCGCCGGTACCCACGCGGCCTTGGGCAGCGGCGATTATCTGGTGGCCGAGGCCGATGAGTCCGATGCCTCTTTCCTCTATCTGGCGCCGGTGATGGCCGTCGTCACCAATATTGATGCCGACCACATGGACACCTATGGCGGCAGCCTTGAAACCCTCCGCGCGGCCTTTGTCCAATTCCTGCAACGCCTGCCTTTTTACGGCTTGGCAGTGTTGTGTACGGACGACCCCCAGGTGGCGGGACTGATTTCCGACCTGCGCACGCCAGTCCTACGCTATGGCTTTGGTGAGGGTGTGGACCTCCAGGCCCGCGATGTCGTGGTGCGCGGGATCGGTGCGCGTTTCTCCCTCTGGCGTCTGGTGGACGGAGATTATGTCCACTGGATGGATGTCGATCTCGGCATCCCCGGCCGCCACAACGTCCTCAACGCCATGGCCGCCATCGGCATTGCCAGCAAGGTGGGAGTGCCGGAGGCGGTGATTCGCCAGGCGCTGGCCGATTTTCGCGGGGTTGGCCGACGCTTTGAAGTGCTGGGTGACTTTGCCGGCGTCACCGTGGTGGATGATTACGGCCATCATCCCCGGGAAATTGCCGCCACCATCGCTGCGGCCCGCGCCGTCTGGCCCGAGCGGCCCCTGGTGCTGGCCTTTCAGCCCCATCG
>JAJYQY010000041.1 GCA_021794385.1 Pseudomonadota bacterium
GATGGAACGAAGATTGCTTTCATCCTGATAAAGGGCAAAACCGCATTTCGCGACGGGAACAGGAGCACACCATGCATATCGTCGTTTGCATCAAGCAGGTTCCGGACAGCGCCCAGATTCGCGTCCATCCGGTCACCAATACCATCATGCGTCAGGGCGTTCCGGCCATCATCAATCCCTTCGACCTCTTTGCCCTGGAAGAGGCGCTGCGCCTCAAGGACCGCATGGGCGGACGGGTAACGGTGCTGACCATGGGGCCGCCCCAGGCCGAAGAGGCGCTGCGCAAGGCCATCTCCTTCGGTGTGGACGACACCATTCTCCTGACCGATCGCGCCTTCGCGGGGGCCGACACCCTGGCGACCTCCTACGCCCTCGCCCAGACCATTCGCAAAATTGGTGAGGAAAATCCGGTGGATCTGGTGTTTACCGGCAAACAGACCATCGACGGTGATACCGCCCAGGTCGGGCCGGGCATCGCCAAGCGCCTGGGCCTCCAGCTCCTCACCTACGTCTCCGGCATCGACGCCGTTGACCTGGAGCATCAGGAGATCACCGTGCGCCGGCGCGCCGAAGGGGGGGTACAGGTCATCCGCACCCGCCTGCCCGCCCTCATCACCATGCTCGACGGCACGAATCAGATCCGCTATGCCAGCATGGACGACATGTTCCGCGCGGCGCGTTTCGAGGTCCGTAAATGGAACAAGGACATGGCGGGTATCGAAGATGTGAGCAAGATCGGCCTCAAGGGTTCGCCCACGGTGGTCAGCAAGGTCTTTGCGCCCAAGCCCAGGGCCGTAAAAGCGCAAAACATCGGTAGCGGCCTGGACCCCCAGGGAATGGCGGCAGCGCTGGTCGATACCCTGTTTGCCCAACACCACCGGCTGGGCGAAGAGCTTCAGCACGTCGGCCACTGATCTGCAAGGAGCGATGATATGAGCGAGAACAATCCCGCACCCGCCAAAGCCAAGGGAAAAAAACGTCTGGAACTGGATCCGCGCCTGGCGGCCTACCAAGGGATCTGGGTCTTCGTCGAGATGGAGCGGGGCCGTGTACACCCCGTTTCCTGGGAGTTGCTGGGGGAAGGGCGCAAGCTCGCCGATACCCTGGGCGTGGAGCTGGCGGCGATCGCCCTCGGTGGCAGCAGGGAGGCGGTAGAGGCCGCCAGCGCGGCGGCCTTCACCTACGGCGCCGACCTGGCCTATGTGGTCGCTGATCCGGTCCTGGCCGAGTATCGTAATGAACCCTATACCAAGGCCATGACCGACCTGGTGAACCGCTACCAGCCGGAGATTCTCCTGCTGGGCGCCACGACCCTCGGGCGCGATCTGGCCGGCAGCGTCGCCACCACCCTGCAGACGGGGCTGACCGCCGACTGTACGGAACTCGCCATCGACCCCGATAACCGCGGCCTCCTGGCCACCCGGCCCACCTTCGGCGGCAGCCTCCTCTGCACCATCCAGACCCTGAACTATCGCCCGCAAATGGCCACCGTGCGTCCCCGGGTGATGGCCATGCCCGATGCCGACCCGGCCCGGGTCGGCCGTATCGTCGTGGAAACCCTTGACCTCAGCGAGGAGAACATCATCGCCAAGGTCCTGGAGTTCATCCCCGACCAGGCCCAGGAGCAGGCCCAGCTCGCCTATGCCGACATCATCGTCGCCGGCGGCCGGGGGCTCGGCAAGGCGGAGAACTTCCAACTCATCTGGGATCTGGCCGCGGTGCTCGGCGCCGAGGTGGGGGGATCGCGGCCGGTCACCCATGCCGGATGGATTTCCGCCGACCGCCAGGTGGGGCAGTCGGGCAAGACCGTGCGCCCCAAGCTCTATATTGCCGCGGGCATTTCCGGAGCGATTCAGCACCGTGTCGGGATGGAGGCCGCGGACGTCATCATTGCCATCAACAATGACCCGAACGCCCCCATCTTCGAGTTCGCCACCTATGGTCTGGTGGGGGATGCCCTGCGGATCCTTCCCGCCCTCACCGAGGCCTTTCGCAGCCGTTTGGCGGTGAATCGCCTGGCCAGTTGATCAAGGAGACATGACATGGCCGAAAAATTTGATGCAATCGTTGTGGGCGCCGGACCTGGCGGCAACGCTGCGGCTTACACCCTGGCCAAGGCCGGACTACAGGTCCTGCAACTGGAGCGCGGCGAATCGCCGGGCACCAAAAATGTGCAAGGTGCCATTCTCTATTCGGATGCCCTGGAGCGCATCATCCCCGATTTTCGCGAGGATGCGCCCCTGGAGCGGCATATCATCGAACAACGGATGTGGATGCTGGACGATGATTCCTTCATCGGCACCAACTACCGTTCGGATGCCTTCAACAATGAGCAGCCCAACCGTTACACCATCCTCCGTGCGCCTTTCGACAAATGGTTTTCCAGCAAGGTCAAGGCGGCCGGAGCGTTGGTGATTTGTGAAACCACGGCCACCGAACTGCTCCAGGAAGGCGAACGGGTGGTAGGGGTGCGGACGGATCGCGCCGGCGGCGACATCTACGCCGACGTGGTCATCCTGGCCGATGGGGTCAACTCCCTGCTGGCGAAAAAGGCCGGCTTCCACGGGGAGATCGAAGCCAAGAATGTGGCGCTTGCGGTCAAGGAGATCCATTTCCTCCCCCAGGAGGTCCTCGAAAGCCGCTTCAATATCAAGGGCGACGAGGGGGTAGTCATCGAGATCGCCGGTGCAGTGACCAAGGGCATGATCGGCACCGGATTCCTCTACACCAACAAGGAATCCATCACCATCGGCATCGGTTGCCTGCTCTCGGACTTCAAAAAAGGGCATATCGCCCCCTATACCCTGCTCGAAGAACTCAAGGCCCATCCTGCCATCCAGCCGCTGCTGCAGGGCAGCGAAATGAAGGAATACGCCGCGCACCTGATCCCCGAGGGCGGTTACAAGGCCATACCCCAGCTATACGGTGACGGCTGGATGCTGGCCGGTGACAGCGCCGGGCTGGTCAACGCCGTCCATCGGGAAGGCTCCAATCTGGCCATGACCAGCGGTCGCCTGGCGGCGGAAACGATCATTGCCTTGAAGGAGGCGGGGAAACCCTACAATGCGGCCAATCTCGCCCGCTATAAAAGCGCCCTCGACGAAAGCTTCGTCATGAAAGATCTAAAAAAATATAAAGAGCTGCCGGATATCCTGCATGGCAACCCGCATTTCTTCGGTATGTATCCCAAACTTCTCAATCGGGCCGCCCACACCATGCTCACTGTGGACGGTGAAGACAAGCACAGCAAGGAAAAGGCGATCCGCGGGAGCTTCATGCAGCAACGTTCCCTCTGGGGTCTCATGGGTGATGCGTATCGGATGTGGAGGGCAACGCGATGAGCAGGATCGAGGAAAAGCTGTTCCAGAACCGTTACCGGGTGGACGAAGGGCGGTCCCATATTCAGATTATCAACCCGGACGTGTGTGCGGATGACTGCAAGACGCAATCCTGCACCTTCGTCTGTCCCGCCGGTTGCTATGCGACCGACGAGCAGGGAGGGGTGGTATTGACCACCGACGGCTGCCTCGAATGCGGAACCTGCCGGATCATCTGTACCGAGCATCGCAACGTCCAGTGGGAATATCCGCGCGGCGGCCATGGCATTCTCTTCAAATTCGGATAAATGATCATGGCCAAACCGGAACGCCACGTTTTTGTTTGCGTGCAGTCGCGTCCCCCGGGGCACCC
>JAJYQY010000021.1 GCA_021794385.1 Pseudomonadota bacterium
ATCATCACGAGGATAACGGGCAGCATAGGCACGGGGACGAAGCCCGGCCGGCCCACGTTCATGCGCCGGGCATGGAGGGGCGGCGCATGGTACGGATCGAACAGGACATCCTGGCCAAGAACCAGCGCTACGCCGACGCCAATCGCCGCTATCTGGCCGGGCGGGGCGTCTTTGCTCTGAATATGGTCTCCAGCCCCGGCTCGGGCAAGACCACGCTGTTGGTGCGCACGGTCGAGGCCTTGCAGCATCGGCTGCCGGTGGCGGTGATCGAGGGAGATCAGCAGACGGGCCGTGATGCGGAACGCATCCGTGCTACCGGTGTCCCTGCGCTGCAGATCAACACGGGCAAGGGTTGCCACCTGGACGCCCACATGGTGGGGCATGGGCTGGAGCAAATGCGGCCTCCCGCCGGCGGGGTGCTCTTCATCGAAAATGTGGGAAACCTGGTCTGTCCGTCCGCCTTCGATCTAGGCGAGGCCCACAAGGTGGTGGTGCTGTCGGTGACCGAAGGGGAGGACAAGCCCCTCAAGTATCCGGACATGTTCCATGCCGCCGACCTCATGCTCCTCAATAAGGTCGATTTGTTGCCGTATCTGGAATTCGATGTGGACGCTTGCATCGACTATGCCCGGCGGATCAATCCGAAACTCGCGGTCCTGCAGGTCTCCGCCACCCGCGGCGACGGCATGGCCGCCTGGCTGGACTGGATCGAGAGGGGTGCCGGGCTGGCCCGCCATGCCCGCGACAAAGTTCTGTGGGAGCGAAAGACGGCACTGGAACAAGAGCTGGCCGCCCTGCAATCGCGTCTGGGGGAGGCCAACTGATGTTGCCCGTCGGCGGCCCTTCCGAGGCAGGGGTTGTCCGCTATCGCCTGCGGGTGCAGGGGCAGGTCCAGGGCGTGGGCTTTCGGCCCTTCGCGTACCGCCTGGCAACGGAACTGGGGCTCGGCGGATGGGTGCGCAATGACGGGCGGGGGGTGGACATGGAGGTGCAGGGCACGGTTCCAGACCTGGAGCGCCTCATCCGGGATCTGCGGCTGAAGGCCCCGCCCCTCGCTCGGGTGGAGGGGATTGAAGTGCGGGAGATGGCACCTCACCCTAGCTGTCTTGACTTCCTGATTGAGAAGAGCCGCACGGGCATGGTCCGCACCGGCGTCTCACCGGATGCGGCGGTCTGCGCTGCCTGCCTGGAAGAACTCTGCGATCCCGCCGACCGCCGCTATCGCTATCCCTTCATCAACTGCACCCATTGCGGCCCCCGCTATACCATCGTCCGCGCCCTCCCCTACGACCGGCCCAATACCGCCATGGCGGGCTTCGGGTTGTGCCTCCAGTGCCGCCACGAGTATGGGGAGGCGCTGGACCGCCGTTTTCACGCCGAGCCGGTCGCCTGCCCCGCCTGCGGTCCCCAACTCACCCTGCACGACAGGGATGGGCGGGCGCTGGCGGCGCCGGACGTCATCTCCGCCGCCTTGGCCCTGATCCGCGCCGGCCAAATCCTGGCGGTCAAGGGCCTGGGGGGCTTTCATCTGGTCTGCGACGCCCGGCGGGCGGCATCGGTGGCACGCTTGCGTGCCGCTAAAAATCGGAACGAAAAACCCTTCGCGGTCATGGCGGCGAATGAGGCCTCCCTCTCCCCCTGGGTCCGCTGCGACGCCGGTGATCGGGCGCTCCTGGAGTCTGTCGCGCGACCCATCGTGCTGCTGCCCAGGGAGCCGGACGGAGACGATCCATTCCCCGGTGTGGCGCCGGAGCTCGCCTGGCTCGGGGTGATGCTGCCTTATACGCCGCTCCATTACCTCCTCTTTCACGAGGCGGCGGGGCGGCCCCGCGGCACGGCCTGGCTGCGGCAACCCCAGGAGCTGGTCTTGGTCTGCACCTCTGGCAATCCTGGCGGCGAACCTCTGGTAACGGACAATGACGAGGCATTTCGGCGCCTGCACGGCCTGGCCGACGCCTATGTGGTGCATGACCGGGACATCCTGGTCCGCTGCGACGACAGCGTGCTGCGGCCGGAGCGGGGTGCCCCCGCGTTCATACGCCGTGCCCGAGGCTACGTCCCCACGCCCATCAGACTGCCGGCCGGCGGTCCTTCGGTTCTGGCGCTGGGGGGGGCCCTCAAGAACACCATCTGCCTGACCCGCGGCGACGAGGCCTTCGTCTCCCAGCACCTCGGCGACCTGGACAACGTCGCCGCCTGCACGGCCCTCGAAGAGACGGTGGAGCATCTTCTCAAGGTGCTGGACATCCGCCCGGAGCGGGTGGCCCATGACCTCCACCCGGATTTTCATGGCAGCCGTTTCGCCTTGGCGTTCGCCGATGCCCTTGGCCTGCCGACGGTGGCCGTCCAGCACCATCATGCCCATATCGCCGCCGTCATGGCCGAACACGGCCTGCAGGGGCCTTGCCTTGGGCTGGCTTTGGACGGCGTAGGCATGGGGAGCGATGGAACGCCGTGGGGCGGCGAGTTGCTCCGGGTGGAAGAGGGTGGGTTTCAGCGCTTGGGGCACCTGCGTCCCCTGGCCCTGCCGGGGGCCGACCGGGCCGCCCGGGAGCCTTGGCGCATGGCGGCAAGTGCCTTGCACGCCCTGGGCCGGGGCAGCGAGATCATCCATCGCTTTCCCCACGAGGGTGCGGAGGTGGTGGCCCGGATGCTGGGGCTGAGCTTCAATGCGCCACCCACCAGCAGCGCCGGGCGGCTCTTCGATGCCGCCGCTGGGCTCCTGGGCGTCAAGGACTACGCGAGCTTTGAGGGGCAGGCCGCCCTCCTGCTGGAAAGTCTGGCCCTGCGGCGGGGCAGGGTGGCCCCTTTGGCGGGGGGCTACATGCTGGAGGAGGGCGGAATCCTTGATCTGCTGCCGCTGCTGGATCATCTGGCCGACTTGGACGACCCGGCCTTCGGGGCGGCCCTCTTCCATGCCACCCTGGCCCGGGGCTTGGTGGAATGGGCGGCACACGCCTCTGCCCATTCCGGAATCCGGCGGGTGGCCCTGGGCGGGGGCTGCTTTGTCAATGTGATCCTGCGGACGGCGGTGCGAAAAGGACTGGAAGAGGCAGGATTGGAAGTATTTGAAGCGCGGCGGCTGCCGCCCAACGACGGCGGGCTGAGCCTGGGACAGGCCTGGGTGGCGCAGACTGCCTTACTGCAAAAGGAGTGAGATCATGTGTCTAGCGGTTCCTGCGCGGGTCGAACGATTGCTGGATAACGAGATGGCGGTGGTCGAGATGGACGGCCTGCGCAAGGAGGTCTCCCTGGCCCTGGTGGATGGGGTCCGGGAGGGCGATTATGTGATCCTCCACGTGGGCTACGCCCTGAGCCGCCTGGATCCGGAGGAGGCCGAACGGACATTGGCCCTTTTTGCCGAGCTGGCCGGTCGGCTGGATGGCGGGGGAGGGGCGCAGGCATGAAGTACGTCGACGAGTTCCGCGACGCCGCCCTGGCACGAGGCCTGGCGCATGCCATTGCCGCCGAGGCCCGTTCCCATCAGGACTATCATCTGATGGAGTTTTGCGGTGGCCATACCCATGCCATATCCCGCCATGGCATCCAGGACCTCCTGCCGCCCAACGTCCGCCTGATCCATGGGCCAGGATGCCCGGTCTGCGTACTGCCCATCGGACGCATCGACAGCGCCATCGCCCTGGCCCTGGACCACGGCGTCATCCTCTGCACTTATGGCGACGTGCTGCG
>JAJYQY010000040.1 GCA_021794385.1 Pseudomonadota bacterium
CCGTGCAGGGCGAAGGCCGTGTGCAGGGTACGCACCGCCAGTTCCAGATATTTTTCGTCGACCACGACGGAGATCTTGATCTCGGAGGTGGAGATCATCTGGATGTTGATGTTTTCCTGGGCCAGGGAGGCAAACATGGTGGCGGCGATACCGGCATGGGAGCGCATGCCGACGCCGACCACGGACACCTTGACGATATGTTCGTCGCCCTGCACCTCATCGGCGCCGAGCCCCTTGGCGATCTCGCGCACGATGTCCATGGCCTTGGCAAAATCGCTGCGTTCCACGGTGAAGGTGAAATCCGTCTTGCCCGCCTCGGAAACGTTCTGGATGATCACGTCCACATTGATGTGTGCCGCCGAGATGGGGCCGAGGATGGCGTGGGCGATGCCGGGGCGATCGGGCACGCCGGGCACGGTGATCTTGGCTTCATTACGGGAAAAGGCAATGCCGGAGACACGCGGAGCTTCCACAGGATTTTCCTCATTGGTGACCAGGGTGCCGGTGCCGTCCGTGAAGGAGGACAGGACGCGCACGGGCACATTGTATTTCATGGCGAATTCGACGGATCTGGTCTGCAGGACCTTGGCGCCGAGACTGGCCATTTCGAGCATTTCTTCAAAGGTGATGCGGTCCAGCCGTCGTGCCCGGGATTCCACCCGGGGGTCGGTGGTGTAGATCCCGTCCACGTCGGTATAAATGGCACACTCGTCGGCATGCAGGGCCGCGGCCAGGGCAACGGCGGTGGTGTCGGAGCCGCCGCGGCCAAGGGTGGTGATATTGCCATCGGGATCAACGCCCTGGAAGCCGGCTACGACGACGACCTTCCCGGCATCCAGGTCGGCGCGGATGCGTTCGCTGGCAATATGCTGAATACGGGCCTTGGTATGGGCCGTATCGGTGAGGATGGGTACCTGGCCGCCGGTGTAGGAAACGGCTTTTTGGCCCAACCCCTCCAGCGCCATGGCGAGCAGCGCGATGGTGACCTGTTCCCCGGTGGAAAGCAGGGCGTCCATCTCCCGTTCCGCAGGCTGTGGGCTGACGGCGCGCCCCAGTTGGAGCAGGCGGTCGGTCTCGCCGGACATGGCCGAGACCACGACGACGACCTGGTGGCCTTCCTGCCGGGTGCGGATGGCGCGCTTCGCCACTTCGCGAATGCGCTCGACGCTACCTACGGAGGTGCCCCCGAATTTTTGTACGATCAGTGCCATTTGCGTGATTTTGTCAAAATGAAGTGCTGATTAAATCATAAAGCGCCGGCCATGGGTATGCGTGGGCGGATGGCGCGGGTAGCGGATGGGTGCGGACGGTGGGGTGTCATGGCTGTTGCCGCAATCCGGTCGGGCGCTTGGCGGCAGCCTGGACGGCTTTGTTAGCTCGCCTCGGGGACCGCGGCTGGCCTCCCGCCGGTTCCCGGCCCGTTCCGCCGCGCTGGGACCATCAGTTGACCGTGGGGGTGCTGCCGTCGCTCTTTTTGCGGCCGTTCAAAAAACCATAAATGGGACAGTAGCCAAAAGCACCCGTCGCAATGACGAGGTAGCCGGAGAAGGTCCACCAACTGTAGGGGTAGGGATTGAAGAAATAGACCAATACGATGATGACGCCGAAATAAATGCGCAGCCAGCGTTCTATGGGCAGCATGTTTTTTTGGAGTTTCATGGGGCATCCTTTTTTGCAAATGGGACCCGATCATCGGAAAAGATACGCCCCGAGCTTGGCCGCGGCAAGGCTCGGGATGGGGTCAGAGGGCCTCGTTGGCAAAATCGGCCAAGCGGGAACGTTCGCCGCGGCGCAGGGTGATATGGCCACTGTGGCCCCAGTTCTTGAAGCGATCGACGACATAGGTGAGGCCCGAGGTGGTTTCGGTGAGGTAGGGGGTATCAATCTGGGCGATGTTGCCCAGGCAGACGATTTTGGTGCCCGGCCCGGCTCGGGTAATGAGAGTTTTCATTTCTTTGGGGGTGAGGTTTTGTGCCTCGTCAATGATGACGAACTTTTCGAGGAAGGTGCGCCCGCGCATGAAGCTCATGGACTTGACGCGGATGCGTTTGCTCACCAGGTCCTGGGTGGCGCCGCGGCCCCAGGAGCCGCCTTCATCGCTGCCGCGGGCAAGGATTTCGAGGTTGTCTTCCAGGGCGCCCATCCAGGGCAGCATTTTTTCCTCCTCGGTGCCGGGGAGGAAGCCGATCTCGTCACCGACGGGGACCGTCGCGCGGGTGATGATGACTTCCGCGTAACGTTTTTCGTCGAGAATCTGATGCAGTGCTGCGGCCAGAGTCAGCAGCGTCTTACCGGTGCCGGCGTGGCCGAGGAGGGTAACGAAGTCGATGTCCGGGTCCATGAGCAGATTCAGGGCGAAGTTCTGCTCCCGATTGCGCGCCTGAATGCCCCATACGGCGTGGCGGTCACTGCGGTAATCGGTGACCCGCTCGATGATGCAGTGATCCGGGTGAATGCTGCGCACGATGGCGGCGAATTCCTCCCCCGCCCCTTCCGGATTCAGGGTGATGAACTGATTGGGATGCCAGTGGCGGGTAGCGGGCCCGCTGATTTTGTAAAAGCTGCGGCCGCTTTCCTGCCAGGCGTCGAGATCCCGGCTGTGGCTCTGCCAGAAGTCGGCATCAAGGACCTCCAGGCCGGTATAGAGGAGATCGGCATCCTCCAGCGCACGGTCGCTATGGTAGTCCTCGACGCGCACGCCGAGGGTACGGCCCTTGATGCGCAGATTGATGTCTTTGCTGACGAGAATGATCTGCCATTCGGGATGGCGTTTTTGCAGCTCCAGAGTGACGGCGAGTATTTCGTTGTCGGCCTTGCCGCCGGGCAGATCCGCCGGGAGGACCTGGGAATGGGCGGTGGTCTGGAAATAGAGGCGACCCTGGGCATAGGGCAGCGGCAGGCCGGCATCCAGGTCGTCGCCGTCGTGGAGCATCTCATCCAGATAGCGGCTGACCTGGCGGACATTGCGCGCCTGTTCGGTGACGCCCTTCTTGTGTTGGTCGAGCTCCTCCAGAACGACCATGGGCAGGAGGATGTTGTGCTCCTGGAAGCGGAACAGGGCCGCCGGATCGTGCATGAGGACGTTGGTGTCCAGGATGTAGAGGCGGGGTTTTTCGGATTCTCTCAGGACTTGGGCGTGGACAGTCATGGTCAGGGTATCTGCTGGACGATCTTGAGCAGCTCTGCGGCGTGGCCGGCAGCTTTGACCTTGCGTTCGCTGTGGGTGATGCGACCATCGCGGTCCATCACGAAGGTGCTGCGTTCAATGCCTATACTCTTTTTGCCGTACATGTTTTTTTCCTTGAGTACGCCGTAGGCGCGACAGGCCGCTTCATCGCTGTCGGAAAGCAGGGGGAATGGGAAATGATATTTAGCGGCAAATCGTTCATGATCGGCAAGACTATCCCGGGATACGCCCAGAATCACCGTGTCGGCAGCCTGGAACTGCGAATAGAGCGCAGTGAACTCCTGGCCTTCGGTGGTACATCCCGGCGTGTCGTCCTTGGGGTAGAAATACAAGATGACCTTTTTGCCGCGTAGATCAGCCAGGGCGATCTGCCGCCCGTCATGGGCCGGAAGGCGGAAATCGGGAGCGGAATGGCCAAGGGTGACGAGGTCTTCAGACATGGTGGACTCCTGTGGATGCTTCTCCAGAATCTAGCGCGCCGGCCCGGCTACTGTCCAGCA
>JAJYQY010000055.1 GCA_021794385.1 Pseudomonadota bacterium
CGGTGGTCCTGAAAAACAACCATTCGCACCTTCTTTCCAGCACCGACCGGCAAGTCATGGATTTCCTGCATCAACATATCCGGCATGTGATCTATATCGTCAAGGAGAACCGCTCTTACGATCAGGTTCTGGGCGATCTTCCCCGCGGCAACGGCGACCCCTCCCTCACCGAATTCCCCCTGGCCGTGACCCCCAACCAGCATCGCCTCGCCCTCGACTTTGTCCTTCTCGATCATTTTCTGGATACGGGAGAAGTGAGCGGCGATGGCTGGGCGTGGTCCACGGCGGCCCGCGAGTCTGACATCAGCAGCAAAATGTTGCCCAATAATTATGCCGAAGGCGGCGGCTCCTATGATTGGGAAGGCACCAATCGCAATGTCAATGTGGGTCTGGAGGGTAAAGAGCGGCTCGCGGCCAATCCCGACAACCCCAGAGACCCCGATCTTTTACCCGGGACCGGCGACCTTGCCGCACCGGATAGCGATGCCGGCAAATATCAACAAGGTTATCTCTGGAGCGCCGCCCTGCGCCACGGCCTTACCCTGCGCAATTATGGATTTTTTGTGGATCTGGAACGCTACGACACTACCAGCAACAAGATCCCGCTATCCCGCCATCCCTACCGGAAAAAAATCATCCAGGCCTATCCGGCCAATCCCGAACTCGCTGCCCATACCGATCCCTTCTTCCGCAGCTTTGACAACGCCTACCCGGATTATTACCGCTACCGTGAATGGGAGCGAGAATTCCGCGTCTATGAACGCAATGGCAAACTGCCCGCCCTCTCGCTCATACGCTTCATGAATGACCATACGGGGAAATTTGGCCAAGCCATGGATGGCGTCAACACGCCGGAACTCCAGGTCGCAGACAATGATTTTGCCGTAGGCTTGCTAGCGGAGCGGATCGCCCATAGCCGCTACGCCCGGGATACCCTGATTTTCGTGGTGGAAGACGATGCCCAGGACGGCCCGGACCATGTGGATGCCCATCGCAGCATCGCCTTCGTCGTCGGCCCCTATGTCCGACAGGGCGCGCTAGTCTCCACCCCTTACAACACCCTCAACCTGCTGCGCACCATGGAGATGGTTTTGGGACTGCCACCCCTGAGCGGTCTGGATGGCGCCGCCCGCCCGATGACCGATATTTTCGATCTTCGGCAAAGGCAATGGAGCTTTCAGGCCTGCCCGTCAGGGATGCTGCAAAGCACCGCCCTCGCCAGCCGCTGGACGGCCAATCATCGCTCCTGCAGCGGCCAAAGCCATCTGCGGCCTTTGCACGACTGGAAATACTGGGCCGAAAAGACCCGGGGAATGGATTTTTCGGCCGAAGACCGCATCGATACCGCCCAATATAACCGCATCCTTTGGGAAGGCATCATGCCCACGCCGCAACCCAATTGAGGGATTAAGATGAGCATGATGGTTGACGCAAAAAATGTTTATCCCCATCAATCCATAGGAACGGAATCAAAAAAGATGACTCCAGAACTTGCGCAAATGCCCGGTTATCGGCTTCCTGAAGAGGGCAAGGCCATGCAGCAAGCCCTTGGCCTTGCCCTTTTGGTAGAGATCCTCGCCTTGACCGCCCTCTTCTACAGTATCCATCATCAGCACCCCGCCCAGGCCACTCCGCCGCCCATGCAGATCGCCCTGGTAACACCGGAACCCCCCGCCAAGGCGGTGACACTCCCTACGCCGACACCAAGGCCCAAGGTCGAAGAAAAGCCAAAACCAGTGCTGCAGAAAATGACGCCCAAGCCCCACCCACAGCCAACGCCCACACCGCCTCAGCCGATCAAGGAGGTGCTGCCCCCCGCGCCCTTGCCGAGCCCGGTGGCGGCCCCGCCCGCGCAGGAAACACCTACGCCGCCACCACCCAGCCCACCCTCCGTCGATCCGGCGGTGCGCGAGAATTATCTTTCCCAAGTCAAGGGCGCCATTCAGGCCGCAGTCCGCTTTCCCGGTGCTGCGCGGATGCTGGGGGAGACAAGCCGGGTACTGGTACGTTTCCATCTTCTCCATGGCCATGTCCGTCAAATCGAGATCCTCAACAAGGGAGCCATGGCTGCCTTTGACGAGGCCGCACTGGCCGCAGTGCGCAACGCCCAGATCCCGCCACCCCCGGCGACGTTGGCCGGCAAAGATTTTCAGTTGACCGTGTGGGTAGAGTTCCAATTGGAAAACGGCTGAATATCTGAAGTTTTTCAAGGCGCCTTATTGCAGTACCGTTCACTAGCGGGAGATCGTCCACCATGCCTGTGTTTAACCGTCGTCGTTTTTTACAAGGAGCCGGCGTTGGCTTTAGCGCCGGATTACTCTGGCCCCTCAGCGGTCTCGCCCAGGATGGCCCCCGCGGCGCCAGCGCCCTCCATGCTGGTCCCATGCAGGGTTATCCCGCCGTCCGTTCGGCGCAACTGTGGCTGCAGACCCTGGGGCCGGCCCGGGTCCAGGTGGCTTTCTGGCCGGAGGGACGAGAAGATGCGCGTCGCCTCACCGAGATCGTCGCTACCGAAGCGCAGACCCAGTTTGCCGCCCTCTTGACCCTGGACGACCTTGCGCCCGGCACCCGCTACGCTACCCAGGTGCTGCTGGACGGCCAAGCCCTAGCGACATCCCCGCTCACGGTACGTACCCTGTCCCTCTGGCAATGGCGCCGACCCGCGCCCGATTTCAAGGTCTTGGCGGGCTCCTGCGCATACATCAATGATCCGGTCTACGACCGACCCGGTAAGCCCTATGGCGGAGGTTACGAAATTTATCAGCCCATGGCGGCGGAAAAGGCCGATCTCATGGTCTGGCTGGGGGATAACTTGTATTTTCGCGAGGCGGACACCTTGAGCCCCGCAGGTATGGCCCTCCGCTATTGGCAGGATCGCGCCTTTGCGCCTCTCCAGCAGTTCTTGCGCTCGGCGCCCCAGGTGGCCATCTGGGACGATCACGATTATGGCCCCAATGACAGCGACGCAAGTTTTGAGTTCAAATCCACCGCCCTGAATCTTTTCCGGAACCATTGGGCCAATCCCGGCTACGGCCTGCCCGGCACGCCGGGCGTCTTCACCGTGGTGCATCTCTATGATGCCGATTTCTTTCTCCTGGATGACCGCTGGTACCGGGATGCCGATGCCGCCCCGGCGCGGCGCGGCAAGGTCATGTTCGGCCCGCAACAGATGGCGTGGCTCAAAAACGCCCTGCTCTCCTCCGAGGCCCGCTTCAAGATCATCGCCGCCGGCGGCCAGATGCTCAATGACGATGACGCTTACGAGGGCTGGAACCATTATCCGGAAGAGCGCCAGGATTTTCTGGATTGGCTGCAAGACACAGGAATCAAGGGTGTCCTGTTTCTCTCCGGCGATCGCCACATCAGCGAACTCATGCGCCGTCCGCGGCCGCAGTACAGCGGCCGCCACGACTATCCCCTCTTTGAATTGACCAGCTCTCCCATCAATTCAGGGCCGGGAAGGGGCGACGCCAATCCCTACCGGATCCCCGGCACCCTGGTAAAGGCCAGAAACTACTGCAGTATGGAATTTCTTGGCGAGGGCAAGGACCGGCATCTACGCATTCGCTGCCTGGATAGCCAAGGCAAGCACCTCTGGGAGCAACGGATCGCCGGCGCCGATTTAGGGTATGCCTGAATCTGCACGGGGTTGCCAGGCCGAT
>JAJYQY010000125.1 GCA_021794385.1 Pseudomonadota bacterium
AGGATCATCAATCCAGACGATAGCCGCGATGGACGGCGACAATGCCGCCGGAAAGATTGAAGACCTCCACCCGCGCCAGCCCGGCATCCTCCATCATCGCCTGGAAGGTTTCCTGATCGGGAAAGCGGCGGATGGACTCCACCAGATACTGATAGCTCTCGCGGTCCTTGGCAATCCATTCGCCCAGACGCGGCAGGAGGTTGAAGGAGTAGAAATCATAAATGGACTGCAGACCGGGCCAGCGCGGATGGGAAAACTCCAGGATCAGGACCCGGCCGCCCGTTTTGAGCACCCGATGGATTTCCCGCAGGGCGCGCTCGGGGTGGGTCATATTGCGGATGCCAAAGGCCAGGGTCACCAGGTCGAACTCGCGGTCGGCAAAGGGCAGGGCTTCGGCATTGGCTTCGACGAACTCCACGCCGTCAAAAATGCCCTTGTCGGCCAAGCGCTTGCGCCCCACCTCCAGCATGTCCGGGTTGATGTCGGAAACGACGATGGAACCGTTGGGGCGCACCTTGGGGTAGAGGGCAGCGGCCAGATCGCCGGTGCCGCCGGCCAGGTCCAGCAGCCGTTGCCCCGGGCGGGCCCGCGCCAGATCCACGGTAAAGCGCTTCCACAGGCGATGCACCCCCAGGGACATCATGTCGTTCATCAGGTCGTACTTGGCGGCAACATTGCTGAAAACGCCCCTGACCAGGTCCTCCTTCCGGTTTTCCGGCACTTCCTGATAGCCGAAATGGGTGGTCGGCGCCGGGGCGTCTGACGGCTCTTCCGCTATTGGGTTTTCGTTCATGAAAGTTCCTCGCTGTGCCGATGATGCGGTCACTGTGTCTATGGCTCTGCCCCGATGCGGGCATTTTAGGCGGAGCGCAGGAGCAGGCTCCCTTTCTCGCTCAGATAACGTTGCAGGTGCTCTGGAAAATCGGGCATTACCGACCCCGCCACCTCGGGGAGTTCGAGCAATCTGGCCGCCCAACGGCGCAGTTTGCCCAAGGCCTCCCAGCGTGGCAATGGCCGCAGGGCGTGGAGGATCTCCATACGCATGAACAGCGGCGCCAGTGCGGCATCCACCAGGCTGAACTTTTCGCCGGCAAAGAAGGGGCCGTCGCTCCGGGTTTTCTCCCGCATGGCCGCCCCGCCCAGAACGTGTTCCAGGCGCTCCAGTTTCTCGAAGAGCTGGCGGCTGGCCGCCGCAAAGCGCTCGTCGCCCTGCGCCGTCATCATCTGGAACTGATCCATGATGGCGTCGGCACCGAAGGCAATCCAGGCGCGATGCAGGGCGCGGGGGAGCGCTTCGGCGGGGTGCAGGGTGGGGAGAAAGGTTTCGTCGAGGTATTCGTTGATGACGCTGGATTCAAAGAGGACCACGTCGTCATCGAGGCGCAGGCAGGGGACCTTGCCCAGGGGCGCAATGGCCAGAAACCACTCGGGCTTATGGTAGAGGTCGATGTGCGTGAGGGTGAAGGGTACCTCCTTGTGCAGGAGGGTAATCACCGAGCGCTGCACAAAGGGGCAGAGGGGAAAACTGATGAGTTCCAGGCGCATATCACTCCTCCCGTAGGGGGCTGGCCGTGACGCGGGCGCAGCGGTAGAGGGCCACTTCCCCAAAGAGATTGGGCAGGAGGCGGTTGAGCCAAGTCTGCCGACGCTGATCATTGAGCACCACCCGCTGATGCACGGCCACACCGTTTTCCCGGCACAAGGATTCAAAATCGCGGATGGTGCACAAATGAATGTTGGGCGTATCATACCACGCATGGGGCAGCGCGTCTGTGACCGGCATGCGTCCCTGCACGGCCAGTTGCCAGCGTGCATGCCAGTGGCCCATGTTGGGAAAGGTCACGATCACCTCGCGGCCCACGCGCAGCATCTCCAGCAGGAGGTCCAGCGGGAATTTGCTGGCCTGCAGGGTGAGGGAAAGGACTACGGTATCCACGCTCTGGTCACCGAAATTGCGCAGCCCCCCGTCCAGATCCTGCTGAATGACCGGCACCCCACGGCGGATGGCCGCCACCACCCGCGCCTCGTCGATCTCCACTCCGTAGCCGCTCACCCCATGTTGGGCGCGCAGGTAGGCCAGCAGGTCGCCCTCGCCGCAACCGAGGTCGAGAATCCGGCTGCCGGGACGAATCCACCCGGCGATGATCGCCAGATCCGGGCGCAGCGCGCTCATGCCCCGACCTCGGCGGCTACCCGCGTCAGGTAGGTTCCCAGCACCTCGACATATTGGGGGATGGGCAGCAGGAAAGAGTCGTGGCCCTGATGGGACGTGATCTCCGCATAGGTCACCTCCAGATTCCGCGTGTACAGGGCCTGGACGATCTCGCGGGAGCGCGCTGGTGAAAAGCGCCAGTCCGAAGTGAAGGATATCACCAGGAATTGTGCCGTAGCCGGGGCAAATGCCGCCGCCAGGTTCCCCTCGTAGGCGGCGGCAGGATCGAAGTAGTCCAAGGCCTTGGTGATATAGAGATAGCTGTTGGCATCAAAGCGTTCGACAAAGCTCGAACCCTGGTGGCGCAAATAGCTTTCCACCTCGAAATCCACATCGAAGCCAAAGGAAAAGGCCTTGCCGCCGCGGGTATCGCGGCCGAACTTCTTGCGCATGGCATCGTCGGAGAGATAGGTGATGTGGCCGATCATGCGCGCCAGCGAGAGTCCCCGTCGCGGCTTGGTGTCCTGTGCATAGTAGCGTCCGCCGTGGAAATCCGGATCGGTCATGATGGCCTGGCGGGCCACCTCGTTAAAGGCGATGTTTTGCGCGGTGAGGCGCGGCGCCGCCGCGATGACCACGGCATGGCGCAAACGATGGGGCAGGTCCATGGCCCACTGCATGACCTGCATGCCGCCCAGGCTGCCGCCCACCACCGCCGCCCAGCAGTCGATGCCCAGGTGATCGGCCAGTTGGGCCTGGGTCTGCACCCAGTCGCGCACGGTGACCATGGGAAAGTCCAGACCCCAGGGCGTGCCGGTTTCGGGATTGATGCTGGCGGGCCCCGTCGAGCCCTTGCAGGAACCGACCAGATTGGCGCAGACGACAAAGAAAAGAGAGGTATCAATGGCTTTGCCCGGGCCCACCAGATGATCCCACCAGCCGGGCTTGCGCTCTTCCGGACCGTGGTAACCGGCGGCGTGATGGTCTCCCGAGAGGGCATGGCAGAGCAGGATGGCATTACTGCGCGCGGCATTGAGGGCGCCATAGCACTCATAGGCCAGGGTGTACGCAGGCAGGGTGCGCCCGCACTCCAGGAGGAGGGGGGCGTTGAAGGTCACGCTCCGGGGCGTAACCAGTCCGACGGAATGCTCAGGAATCTCGACAGGCATGGCGCTTTTTATGAGTTGAGGCGTAACGAGTCTAATCCCGTCCTGCATCACTCACAATCCTTCGGCAGACCTCATGCCGGACGACGGGGCGGCGTTGGGTCTGCGAAACCATCGGGATTGCTGGCCAGGACCTGTTCCCGGGCATCCAGCCAACGCCACTGCCCGGTCCGCAAATCCCCCAGGCGCAGGCCGCCGATGGCCACCCGCAACAGGCGCAGCACGGTGACGCCCTGGGCGGCCAGGAGGCGGCGGATCTGGCGATTGCGCCCTTCCTGCAGGACCATCTCCAGCCACTGCGTCTTGCCACCGCAACGCAGTTCCCGCACCCCCATGGGCAGACAGCGCCGGCCGTCCAGCAACGGCCCCGCTGCCAGCATTTCCAGGCTTGCGCCATCCAGGGGTGGGCGGATCTGCACATGATAGGTCTTGGCTACATGGCTGGCGGGATCGAGGAGGCGCTGGGTCCAGAGGGTGTCGTTACTAAAGAGCAGGAGGCCCTCGCTGGCCTGGTCCAGGCGCCCCACGGGGATGAGCCAGGGTTCGCTCGGTATCAGGTCATAAACGGTGGGCCGACCTTGTTCATCCCGATGGGTGGTAATATAACCACGCGCCTTGTGGAGCATGAGGTAGGACGGGGGTGCGGAGGCCTGGTCCTGATCATCGATGTGCACGCGGATCCCATTGAGGGGAAAGCGCTGCTCCGGATCCCAAATGACCTCGCCATCGATGCGCACCCGTCCGGCGGCAATCCATTCCGCCGCCTCGGTGCGCGAGGCCAAACCCCGTTTGGAGAGGATGCGCGCCAGGGCGTAAAGCTGCGCCGTCCCCTTGCGCCGGGGCGCTTTTGGGTTATTCTTCATCAGTTGCCTGTTTTATCAACTCGCCTGTAGGAGATGGCCCATGGCCCATGAAGGTCTGCACGAAGCCCCCGAATCCCTTAATCCCGAAACCATGGACGAGCACCGCGCCATCCAATCCCTGATGGAGGAGTTTGAGGCGGTGGACTGGTACCGGCAACGGGCCGACGCCTGCACGGACCCGGAACTGAAAGCTGTTCTTTTACATAACATGAACGAAGAAATCGAGCACGCCAGCATGATCCTGGAATGGCTGCGGCGCCGGATGCCGAGGCTGGACAAGGAGCTCCGCGAATACCTCTTCAAGGAAGGTTCCATTACGGGTCATGAGGCAGAGGCCATGGGCCATGGCTAAGCCGACTGCGGATGGCGCAGGTGCGTGCGTCTGCCTTGCGCTGCTTCATCCCCGCCAACTCCGAAGCTAAGTTCATGGTTGTCGGACCAGCCGGTGGACCCGGCGGGCCGGCTGCAGGAAACGGGCGCAAAGGTCATTGTAAAAATCCAGGCCGCGGGCGCTGGGCCGCAGGATGCCGTCCTTGCGCTGGAGGAGGCCGTCGGCTTCGGCCTGCTGGAGTTGCGGCAGGATGCTCTCTAGGGCCAGGCCGGTGCGCTCCGTAAACAGCCGCTCCGGAACACCACCGGGCAGGCGCAGGGTATTGAGCATGAACTCAAAGGGTAACTCGGCCTCGGCAATGCACTCGCGTTCTCCGAGTTGGGGCAGGGCGCCGAGGGCGTCGGCCATATAGCTCTCGGGCCGCGCTGGTTTACGGGTGCGCCAGATCCCGTCGGGGAGGGTGATCTTGCCGTGGGCCCCGGCGCCAATGCCCAGATAATCACCGTATCGCCAGTAATTGAGATTGTGCTGGCAGGCATGGCCGGTCCGGGCATGGGCCGATATTTCATAACGGTGCAGGCCCGCCATCGCCAGGCGTTCGCGCAGGGCCAGCTCCATGTCGGCGGCCAGATCGGCATCGGGCAGTTGGGTCGGTGGCTGGGCGGCAAAGGGGGTGCCCGCCTCCAGGGTAAGCTGGTACAAGGACAGGTGGGGGGGGGTAAAAGCCAGGGCTGTTTCCAGATCGGCCAGGGCGGCCGCCAGATCCTGGCCGGGCAGGGCGAAGATGAGGTCCAGATTGAAGCTGGCAAAACCGGCGCTGGCCGCCGCCGCGATGGCCCGGCGGGCGGTCGCGCCATCGTGAATGCGCCCCAGTACCTGCAAAAGGCCATCGTCAAAGGACTGGATGCCCAGGGACAGGCGGGTGATCCCGGCGTCGCGGTAGGCGCGAAAGGCCGCCGTCTCGATGGCACCGGGATTGGCCTCCATACTGATTTCTACGCCCGGCTGCAGGCGCAGGCGCGCCCGCAATTCCGCGAGGAGGCGGTCGATGGCCGCAGGCGGAAAGAGGCTGGGCGTGCCGCCGCCGAAAAAAATGCTGCCGATGCGGCGTCCCCAGATCCACGGCAGTTCGCGCTCCAGATCGGCCAGCAAGGCTGCCGTGTAGCGCTCGACGGGCACGGGATCGGGGGCGACGTGGGAGTTGAAATCGCAATAGGGGCACTTGGCCTTGCACCAGGGTAGATGCACATAGAGCGAGAGGACGGAGGGGGGCTGCAGGGTTATACTCATGCTATATTTCGACCTGTCTCAGGGATGTGGCGATGGAAAATGATCGGGTGACACCGCTATTTTTGCTCCGCACCGTGCTTTTTCCACAGGGTCTGCTCGCTCTGCGCGTTTTTGAGCCCCGTTATCTCGACATGATCAGTGCCAGCCTGCGCCACGCCCGGGATTTTGGCATTTGTCTGATCCGGAGTGGCGAGGAGGTGGGGCAGCGGGCGGTGCCCGCCGGCGTCGGCACCCTGGCGCGGGTCGTGGACTGGGGCGGAGAGGCGGGCGTTTTGCATATTCAGGTCGAGGGGCAGGAGCGATTCAGTATCATCGACTGGGAGTATCAGGGCCAACTGGCCCAGGCGCAAATCAAATGCTGGCCGGCGGAGCCCATCCTCCCCCTCCCCCGCGAAGCCGGCGATCTCCTGCCCATCCTGGTGGAACTGCTAGGCGACGCTGGCGCAGTGCGCCGGCTCGATGCCAGCAGTGCCGGCATGCACCTGGCTCAGGCCTTGCCCGCCCCTGCGGAAGACAAGCAGCGACTATTGGAGTTGCAAGACCCTGTGGAGCGGTTGCGGCGCATCCGCACCCTCCTGCGCGGTGGAGCGGGCCAAGCTTGAGCTTTGGCTGTCTCCCCGCCGGGCAATGGCTCAGTGCTTGCCCTTGCCGTAAATATAGGTGGAAAAGTCCGTGTAACCCTGGGATAGGTTGCGGAAGAGGTGATCCAGACTGATGATCGCCTGTTCGAGGATATTCACCGTAATGTAGGGTTTTTCCACCTTCAACCGCTGATAACGGGCCCTGGTGAGCACCAGGACCTGGGTATCATCGCTCTTGGCGACGATGCGGGCGCTGCGCGGCTGGCGATCAAAGAAGGACATCTCGCCAGCCATCTCGCCTTCCTGCACCCGCACCACCTCCACCTCATCGCCATCGGCCGTATGGTGGACGATCGCCATCTCCCCCTTGACGCAGAAAAACAGGGCTTCCCCCAGGCTGCCCCATTCGGCAATGACCTGATCGGCGTGAAAATGCGCGTGGGTGACATATTCGGCCAGGGTCTGGATCTCGCTCATGGTGAGGGACTGGGCGAGGTGATGCTGTTTGAGAAATTGGGTGATCTCTACATGGGGGATGCCGGGCATGGGTAACGCCTCCTACTCCATAATCATCATTTTTTGCTAGTATAGGGCCAAGGCCGGTTCCAGCGACAGCCCCACCCCCTTTCCCCGGCGCCCGGTACGTTACGATGCCTCGCCATTGCCCGCATAGAGAGCCCCAGATGACGCGTCCCAGTGGAAGAAACGCCAACGCCCTGCGCCCGGTCCAGATTAGCCGCCACTTCACCAAGCACGCCGAGGGCTCGGTGCTCATCGCCTGTGGCGATACCAAGGTACTGTGCACCGCCAGTGTCGAGGAACGGGTACCGCCCTTCCTGCGTGGTGCCGGCAAGGGCTGGGTGACGGCGGAATACAGCATGCTGCCGCGCGCCACGCGGGAGCGGGTGGCCCGGGAATCGGCCAAAGGCCGCATTGGCGGGCGCACCCACGAAATCCAGCGGCTCATTGGTCGTAGTTTGCGCGCTGCGGTGGATCTGAAAGGCTTGGGCGAGCGCACCCTCTGGGTGGATTGCGATGTCCTGCAGGCCGACGGCGGTACGCGCACGGCGAGCATCACCGGTGCCTGTCTGGCCGTGGCCGATGCCTTGCTGCACCTCCGGGAGCAGGGGCGCATCGCCGCCCTTCCCCTCAAGGACTGGGTGGCGGCGATCTCCGTGGGGGTGTGCCAGGGCGAGGCGGTGCTGGATCTGGATTACGCCGAGGACAGTGCGGCGGAGGTGGACATGAATGTGGTCATGACCGGGCGCGGCGAGTTCGTTGAGGTGCAGGGCACGGCCGAAGGGGCGCCGTTTTCGGGGGCGCAGATGGAGCAGATGCTTGCCCTGGCCCGTGCCGGCATCGACGATCTCCTCGCTCTGCAGCGCCGCGAGTTTCCCGAGATCGAACGATGACGGAATTGGTGCTGGCTACGGGCAATCCCGGCAAGCTGCGGGAATTGACCCCGCCCCTGGCCGCCTTGGGCTTTACCCTGCACACCCAGGCAGAGTTGGGCATCGCTGCCGTTGACGAAACGGCCGGGACCTTTGTGGAGAACGCCTTGCTCAAGGCCCGCCATGCGGCGCAGTGCAGCGGGCTGGCGGCCCTGGCCGAGGATTCCGGTCTCTGCGTTCCCGCTCTCGGCGGCGCTCCGGGCCTTTTCTCGGCCCGTTATGCGGGAGAAAACGCGACGGATGCAGAAAACAATACCAAGCTCCTGCGCGCCATGGAGTCCTTGCGGGGCAGCGCCCGCCAGGCCTATTTTACCTGCTGCATGGTATACCTGGCCGGGGCGGAGGACCCTTCGCCGCTGATCGGCCAGGGTTTCTGGTTCGGCGAGATCGCCAGGGCCCCGGGGGGAAGCGGGGGTTTTGGCTACGACCCCGTTTTCTGTCCGACTGGGCTGGGGGGCAGTGCTGCGGAACTGGACAGCACGCAAAAAGGTGCTCTCAGCCATCGTGGCGCGGCCTTGCGCGCCTTGCTGGCGCTATTGAGCCAACAACGCCGCTACTCCCCCCAGCCCGCCTCCCCCAGCGACTGACGCAGGCGTCCGAGGGCGCGCACCTGGAGCTGACGGACGGCCTCGCGGCTGACGCCCATGCGCTCGGCTACCGCCTCCAGGGTCATGGGGGCATCGCCATAGAGGCCATAGCGGTAGATCATGACCTCCCGTTGCTTGTCGTTGAGTTGGAGTAATTGCGCACGGAGCGCCTTGCATAGGGAGGCCTGATCATAATCCGCAGCCGGGCTGCCCATATCGCCGCTGGCCATCTCCATACGGCTGGGGCCTTCATGGATCTCTTCATCCAGGGAGCAGACCCGGATATCGGCAAAGTCCAGCGCGCGCAGGGTGCTTTCGCGTACCCCGAGGGCGCGGCGACGATTTTCGCGCTGTTCCGGAGCAGGCGTATCCGCCTCCTCGCCGCGCTGCAGGTAGGCGTGCAGGGATTTGGCGAGATAGTCGGGCAGCCGGATGAAACGGGCGCGGATCAGGGCGCGTTGCATGGCTTCGCGTACCCACCAGGTGGCATAGCTGGAAAAGCGGGTACCCATATCCGGGCGGAAGCGGTCGGCTGCGCGCATGAGACCCATGTAACCTTCCTGGATCAGATCCTCATGACTGAGCCCCTTGTTGCGGTAGGATCGGGCTATTGCGCGCACCAGGGGCATGTGCGCAGATACCAGTGTGGCGCGCGCTGTCTCATCGCCCTGATGCTGTCGTTGGACCAGTTCCAGCTCCTGTTGCTGACTTAAAAATGGGCCGCTTGCTTCGGGGCCGGTTTTGTGCTCTGGCTCCGGCAGTGGTGGCAATGGAAATTCGGCTGGTGCTATGGTGTTGAGCTTGGCGTGCATCGTTTCTCCCTGCTACTAAATTCTTAAGAAAGGCATATAATATACTTATCTAATACATTATTTCTTATGAACTTTATGCTTGGTGAATATTAGGATTCTTTTTTATCCCACTGTCAAGTCCTTTCCTTATGGAAGCCTTGTGAAGGGCGCCGGTATGGCAGGGCCTTGGCGGATGGCCGTGGACATAACTTGCAGGACACCGTTGCCTTTTGACTCGCGCCCCTCTCCTGCCTATACTATTGGCCCTTATTGCCAATCATCATGGTTTCTGAAGAGGTTAAGACCCCAACATGCCAACCGTTCGCGTCAAAGAGAATGAGCCCTTCGAGGTCGCACTGCGTCGCTTCAAGCGTTCCTGTGAGAAGGCTGGCGTCCTTACCGAGGTACGCCGCCGCGAGTTTTACGAAAAGCCCACCGAGGAGCGCAAGCGCAAGGCCGCTGCGGCGCGCAAGCGCGCACTGAAACGTATGCGTCGCCAGCAGCTACGGTTGGTACGGCTGTACTGATGAGCTTGCGCGAGCGTATCCAGGAGGATATGAAGGTTGCCATGCGCGCCCGGGAAGCGGAGCGGCTGGGGACCATACGTATGCTTCTGGCCGCCGTCAAACAGCGCGAGATTGACGAGCGCCGTGTCCTTGAGGAAGGGGAGGTGCTCAGTCTGGTCGATAAGCTGATCAAACAGCGTAAGGATTCGGCAAGCCAGTTCAGCGCTGGCGGCCGGCCGGATCTTGCCGAAAAAGAGGAGGCCGAAATCGCCATCCTCTCCGATTACCTGCCGGAACCCTTGGCACCAGAGGCCATCGATGCGCTCATTGGCGAGGCGCTCATTGCCGTGGGCGCGACCAGCCCCCGCGATATGGGCAAGGTGCTCAGCGCCCTGCGCCCGCAGATGCAGGGGCGTGCTGACATGGCGCTGGTGGCGGATCAGGTGAAGGCCCGCCTCAATCCGTGACGGTGGACAGCGAGGCGTCGCCGGTGACCCTTCGCGAAGCTGTGCTGCACTCTTTGGACCTACCCCGCCTGCGGGATGCCTGGGTACGGGAGTGCGCCCATGGCTATGGGCGCCGCCATGGACGGGAGGCCTCGCCCTGGGTCGGCCTGGCGCAAGTCCAGGAGCGGCTGCTGTGGTCTCAGGCCCTGGAGTCGCGCCGTCTCAGCGGGCATGACCTGCCCGTCCCCCATATTCCCGATGTCGATGCCCTCCTGGACCTGGCGGCGCGTCCCGGCGCTGCCCTGAGTGGCCGTGAACTCCGTCTCATCCATGATGTACTGACGGCCCAGCGCAGTTATTGGGCGTCCCTCTCCGCCAGCGGCAGCGAAGACATCCTGACGCCCCTCGTTGCGCAACTGGCACCGCCGGGCGCCCTCTTGCAGCGCCTGGATGCGGCTGTGGATGAGGACGGCGAGTTGCGGGATGGCGCGAGCCCGGCCCTGGCAGCAATCCGCCAACGCATCCGCGCCTCCCGCGCCGAACTGCAGCGTTTCTTGCAGGGCTTGCTGCGGGCCGGGGATCTCGCCGATGTCTGGCAGGATCAGGTCATCGCCCTGCGCGGCGAGCGCTATGTGCTGCCCCTGAAGGCCACGCACAAAGGGCGCTTGCGGGGGATCATCCACGACCGCTCGGCGAGCGGCGAAACCCTGTTCATCGAACCGCTCACGGCGGTGGATCTCAACAATCGCCTGGTGCAGGAGCGCCGCGAGGAAGGCCAGGAACAGGAGCGCATTCGCCAGCAGCTCACTGCCGCCATTGGCGCTGTTGCGGCCTCCGTGGCAACGTCTCTGGGATTGATAGGACGTCTGGATGCCGTGCGGGCGGGGTTGGCCTTGGGGCAACGCTTTGCCGGTCGCCTGCCCAGCGTGGCTGCCGACGCCCGCTTTGCCTTGCGTCAGCTCCGTCATCCCTTATTGTGCCTGCAGCACGGCGCTGATGCGGTGGTGGGGAATGACATCAGCCTGGGCGGTGAGATCAGCCAGTTGCTCATCAGCGGTCCCAACACCGGTGGCAAAACGGCCCTGCTGAAAGCCCTGGGCCTGAGCCATCTCCTCGCTTATCTCGGCCTGCCGGTGGCTGCGGAGGGGATTTTTGGTTATTTCCCGCAGATTTTTACGGTCATTGGTGATGCGCAGGATATCAATGCCGATCTATCCACTTTTTCCTCCCAGTTATTGCGCCTGAAAGCAGTGCTGGCCGCCGCCGATGCCCAGAGCCTGATCCTCCTGGATGAAATGGGGAGTGGCACCGATCCCCGCGAGGGCGGGGCGCTGGCCCAGGCGGTGGCTGCCGAACTTCTGCGGCGCGGGGCCTGCAGCCTCATCACCAGCCACCTGGAGGTGATGAAACGCTATGCCCTGGGACGACCGGCGGTGTTGCTGGCCGGCATGGCCTTCGACCCCGAGCGTCTGGCCCCGACCTATCGCTTGCAGTGGGGGGTTGGCGGGGCCAGCCATGGTCTGGCCATTGCCCGCCGGGTGGGCCTCCCTGCCAGCATCGTGGATGCGGCGCAAGGGCTGCTCGCCGATGATCGCGATGACTGGGAACGCTGGGAAACCCAGCGGGAGGGGCTGCTGGAAGCCGCGCAACGGGCCGCGGCGGAGGCCGAACAGGCGCGCGCCGCGGCCCAGGCCCTGGAACTGCGCCTGACGCGCGAGCTGGAGGCTGTACGCCAGGAACGGGCCGCAGCGGCGGCGGCCGCCCGCGCGCAGTGGGAAAAGGCCCTGAGCGATGGCCGCCGCCAGATACGGGAAAGCATTGCTGCGCTCAAGTCCGGCCGCGACACGCAGGCCGCCTGGGATGCCCTGGCGGCGGCCGACCGCCCTTTTCAAGAGTCGGCTGCGGTACCCGCGCGCCCTCCCTTGCCGCAGCCCGGAGATGTGGGCCTTTTTCTGCCCCTGCGCCAGGCCGCCCAGGTCCTGGCCGTGGATGGCGCCCAAGGGCGGGTGCAGATTGCCCTGCGCGGCAAGACCCTCTGGGTGCCGCTGCAGCAGTTTTCCTGCGAACAGGGCGTGCAGATCCCCAAGGAAGCCGGTCGGGCCCATTATCTCGCCCCGGAAACCTTGCCCTGGCGCCTGGACTTGCGTGGTCAGCGCCGCGAAGAGGCCCTGCAGGCCCTGTGCCGCCACATCGATGATGCGGTAGCGGCGGGAAGACGAGAGGTGGAGGTCCTGCACGGGACCGGCAACGGCGTCCTGGCCGAAATGGTCCGCGAATTTGCCCGCAGCGATCCCCGCGTCGGCCAGTGGCGCATGGCGCGGCCGGAACAGGGTGGCGGCGGCGTCAGCGAGCTGGAGTTGCGTTAGCATGGCCCAGTTTACACCGGCATTCCTCGACCTCGTCCTGGAGCGCAGCGATCTGGTGCGCCTCATCGATGCCCGGGTGCCCTTGAAGAAAAAGGGGAAGGACTACTGGGCCTGCTGCCCTTTTCATCAGGAAAAGACGCCTTCTTTTTCGGTCAGCGCCGATAAGCAGATTTATTACTGTTTTGGCTGCCACGCCCATGGCAATGCCATTGGTTTTCTCATGGAATATGAGCGGCTCTCCTTTCCCGAGGCCGTGACCCTGCTCGCCGAGGATGCCGGACTGGCGCTGCCGGAGGAGCAGGGCAAGGGGGCAGCCGTTGACACGCTCAAGCCCCTGCACCAAGAGCTCGAACGGGCGGTCGCCCTGTATCGCCGGGCGCTCCAGGATAACGACGAGGCCCGGGATTATCTGCAGGCGCGGGGTGTGAGCGCCGCCACCATCGAGCACTTTGAACTCGGCTTTGCCCCAGCGGCAGCCCAATTCCTGACCCGGACTCTCGGCAGGAGCGTCGAAGATCGCCGCCTGCTGGCGGGTGCCGGACTGGTCAGCACCCGCGACGACGGTACCGTCTACGACCGCTTTCGCGGGCGCGTCATCTTTCCCATCCGCGACGGTCGCGGGCGTCTCGTCGGGCTGGGGGGGCGCAGTATGGACGGGCGCGAGCCCAAATATCTCAACTCGCCGGAAACCCCTATCTACCACAAGGGCCGCGTGCTCTACGGTCTGCATCAGGCCAGGGAGGGGATTCGGCGTACCGGCAAGGCGCTGCTGGTGGAGGGCTACCTCGATGTCATTACCCTGCACCAGGCCGGGATCGACAATGCCGTGGCTGCCAGTGGCACGGCCCTCGGCAATGAGCAACTGGAATTGCTCTTTCGCGCCGCCCCCGAAATCGTGCTCTGTTTCGACGGCGACAACGCCGGCGAGCAGGCGGCCTGGCGGGCGGTCAACCTGGCGCCGGAACATCTGCGCCAGGGGCGCCTGCTGCGCGTCCTCTTCCTCCCCCAGGGGGAAGATCCCGACTCCCTGGTGCGTAGTCAGGGTGCGGCGGCCTTTCACGCCCTCCTGGCCGCGGCGCGGCCGGCCCTGGATGTCTATCTGGAAGGCCTGCAAAAACGCCATAAGCTCTCGGCAGAGGACGAAAAGGCCGTCTTTCTGCACCACGCCCGCGCCCTCTTGCAGCGCCTGGCGGACCCTATTCTGAAAGAGCTCTACGAGCAGCGGGTGGCGACCCTTTGCGGCTTGCGCACGGTTCCCCGGCCGCGCCCGCCCCTGCACCAGGAAGCGTCCCGCCCCCGCCAAAAGGGGCTGCCTTCCCTCATGGATCGGGCGCTCCTGCTCCTCCTGCAGCACCCCCGGGCGCCAGCCTGGCAGCAGGTGGAAGCCGCCCTTTTGCCCTTCCTCTTTGCTGGCGACCCCACGGCGAAAAATTTTGCCCAGGCCCTTGATATTTTGCGTAACACCACCCATTTAGATACTCACGGGTTATTAAGCCGTATTGCCGACCCGGATCAGGCCGCTGCCTGGTACCGGTTGGCCATGACCCCTCTGGAAAGCGTAGGGACCGCTGTTGCTGAGGAACTCCGCCAGCGTGAGATCAGCGACTGCGTGGCGCGCATCAACCGCCGCAGTCGGGCCGAGCGCGCACTGTTTATCGGTCGTGCCGCAGATCAGTCGGGCCTAGCCGCCCTTTCGGATAGTGAAATAGCGGAATTGTTGCGCCATCGCTGGCGGGATGACGAAGACCGCTCCTGAGGACTTTCAGAGCTTGGGTTCTTTCTTATATAATGTTCGGCTTTCCGCAGCGGCGGATGAGCTTTTGGAAATGGTGAAAAAGCATATGGACAACGAATCTCAGCGGTCGGAGTTGAAGCGCCTTATTGCCAAGGGCAAGGAACAGGGCTATCTCACCTATCGCGAGGTCAATGATCACCTGCCCGAAGATGTCTTTGATACGGAACAGATGGAAAACGTCATTTCCATGATCAACGACATGGGCATCGAGGTCTATGAAGAAGCCCCCGATGAAGAGACCCTGCTGCTGGACGGCGAAGCGGGCGGAACGCCCGTTGCCCAGGAAGCCGAGGAAGCCGCGGAGGAGGCCTTGGCCGTCGTTGAGGCGGACCTGGGCCGCACCAGCGATCCGGTGCGGATGTACATGCGGGAGATGGGTACGGTCGAACTGCTCACCCGGGAAGGCGAAATCGAGATCGCCCGACGCATCGAAGATGGCCTGCACCAAGTCTTGCGCGCAGTGTCCACCTGTCCCACCACCATCGCCCTTCTCCTGGATGCGGCCGCCAAGGTGGAACGCGGCGAAATGCGGCTGGACGAGGTGGTGGACGCCTTCATTGACCCCAACGCCACCGAGGCGGAGGCCCTGAACGAAGCGGAAGAGATCGGGCTCGAAGCCGAGGCGGAAGCGGAGGTCGAGGAGGGGGAAGAGGATGATGCCGACGCCATCGAGGTCGACAAGGGGCCGCAACTGGAAGATGCCATCCTGCGTTTTGCGGCCATTCGCGAAGGCTACGAGGCCTTGATCGCCAGCCATGCCGCTACCGGGTTGCATGGCGAAGCATATCAAAACCTGCGCCAGGAACTGGCTGACCGCTTTCTCGAAATGAAGCTCAATGTTCGCCAGATCGATGCCATGGCCGAAGCCCTGCGCGACCTTACGGAAGAGGTGCGGCAGTGTGAGCGGGAGTTGATGGAGACCTGCATCGAGCGCGCCCGCTTTCCGCGCAAAGAGTTCGTACGCAGTTACCCCGGCCACGAAAGCGATATCCACTGGATAGACCAGCAGATCGCCGCCGGACGTCCCTACAGTGCAAAGCTCGGAGAACTGCGCGATGACCTGGTGGCGATCATGAAAACGCTTGCCAACATCGAGAAGCGTGCGGGCCTGGCCATTGCGGAAATCAAGGAAGCCAGCCGCCTGATGTCCATCGGCGAGGCCAAGGCCCGTCGTGCCAAGAAGGAAATGGTCGAGGCCAACCTCCGCCTGGTCATCTCCATCGCCAAGAAATATACCAACCGCGGCCTGCAATTCCTTGATCTCATCCAGGAAGGAAATATCGGCCTGATGAAGGCGGTGGACAAGTTCGAGTACCGGCGGGGTTACAAATTTTCCACCTACGCCACCTGGTGGATCCGCCAGGCCATCACCCGTTCCATTGCCGACCAGGCCCGCACCATCCGGATTCCGGTGCACATGATCGAGACCATCAACAAGCTCAATCGCATCAGCCGGCAGATGTTGCAGGAAATGGGCCGCGAGCCGACGCCCGAAGAACTGGCCGAGCGCATGGAGATGCCGGAAGACAAGATCCGCAAGGTCCTGAAGATCGCCAAGGAGCCCATTTCCATGGAGACTCCCATCGGCGATGATGAAGACTCCCATCTGGGCGACTTCATCGAGGATCGCAATGTGACGGCGCCCGCCGATGCTGCGGTGAATGCGGCCATTCGCGAGGTGGTGGAGGAGTTGCTCGACAACGGCCTCACCCCGCGCGAGGCCAAGGTACTGCGCATGCGCTTCGGCATCGGCATGAATACCGACCATACGCTGGAAGAGGTGGGCAAGCAGTTTGACGTCACCCGCGAGCGCATTCGTCAGATCGAGGCAAAAGCCCTGCGCAAGCTCCGCCACCCCTCCCGCTCCGAGCGGCTACGCAGCTTTGTCGACGGAGAAGTAAATATCCCGTCTTGACCTTCGCTAGGCCGGGGTATTTACCCCGGCCTTCCTCCGGGCCTGTAGCTCAGTCGGTTAGAGCAGGGGACTCATAATCCCTTGGTCCTCGGTTCGAATCCGAGCGGGCCCACCA
>JAJYQY010000113.1 GCA_021794385.1 Pseudomonadota bacterium
GTGGTGCCGGGCGCCGTGCCATCAACGAGCTGGGTGCGCAGACCATGGCGATTTATACGCACCAGGACCCGGTCTGCGAGGTTTTCCCCCAGCGTATTGCCTTCAACTGCCTGCCGCAAATTGATGCGTTCCAGGACAACGGCTATACCAAAGAAGAAATGAAGATGCTGTGGGAAACCCGTAAAATCATGGAATTACCGGACCTTGCCCTGACCGCCACCTGCGTGCGCGTCCCGGTTTTTTACGGGCATTCCGAGGCCGTCAATGTGGTCACCAGGGAAAAAATATCGGCTGCAACCGTGCGTGCCCTCCTCGCCAAGGCCCCCGGTGTGACGGTGATGGATGATCCTGCGGCGGGCATTTGGCCCACCGCCCTGGATGCTGCTACCCATGACGCTACCTTCGTCGGGCGCATCCGTGAGGATTGTTCCCATGAGCGGGGGATCAATTTCTGGGTGGTGGCCGACAACATTCGCAAGGGTGCGGCACTCAACAGTGTTCAGATTGCGGAAATATTGATCCGCGACTATTTATAACGCTGTGGAATTGCCTAAACCGGGCTTGATCGGGCGGCCGTCATCAAAAGAGGAAAAGGAATATGGATAAAAAATGGTTGCGTACCCTGCTCGGGGTGGGAGTCCTGTTGCCGGGTGTGGCCCAGGCCTTGGGCCTGGGAGAGCTGCAGGTTCTGTCTGCACCAGGGGAACCCTTCCGCGCCGAGATCCCCATCCGCTCCTTGACGCCCCAAGAAGCAGGCGATGTACGGGTATCCCTAGCGTCCGGTAGTGCCTTTGCCATGATCCATCTACCCGTGGCCCAGGGCCTGGAGCATTGGCATTTTCAGGTCCGAACCGACGGTCATCCGGCGGTCCTGATCACCAGCCCCGTGCCCTTGCCCACGCCCACTCTATCCTTTCTCGTCCAGCTCGACTGGTCCGGTGGGCGCATCGTGCGCGAGTACACCGCACGGAGCAATCTGGGCAGCTATCTTGCCGCGACGCCATCCGCTGAGCCATCTGCCGGCGAAGTCCCCCTCCCGCAAGGGACTCCCGCATACACGGCTCCCGCATCGCGTGCGGGAGCAACCGCGCCCCGGGTCTACGGCTGGGCCAGGGTAAAGCACTACGGGCCGGTACGGGATAATCAAAGCCTCTTTCAAATTGCCCAGTCCATTACCCGCAGTAATGCAGTAACCATCGATCAGGTCATGGCGGCGCTGATCAAGGCCAATCCTCAGGCTTTCAAAAACGGCAATCCGTCCTATCTTTACGCGGGCAGCATCTTGCGTGTCCCCACTCTGGGGCAGGTGCAGGCCATGGGACCGGCTCAGGCAACGGCCTTCCTCGCCGGACAAGGCGCCACACCCGCTGTCCGGCCGGTCGCTTCGGCGCCTGCGGCTGCCAGCAAGGCAGGCCTGGCCACACATCTGGTGCTGTCCAGCGCACCGGCAAATGCAGTCCTCGCACCTACGGCTTCCGCTGCCAGCGCCGCTGCGGACCTCCTTGGCCACTTGCAGCAGCAGACGGCCGCCCTGATGAAAGAAAATGGTACGCTTGCGGCACAGGTCCAGTCCCTGGGCAATAGACTCACCGCAGAAGAGCGGCTCGTTGCCAGTCAGGGGGCGCAACTCAGCGCGTTGGCCAAAGAACAGAGCGCGGTGACGAACCCCTTGCATAATCCGCTCCTGTGGGCCTCCCTGGGCGGTAACCTATTGCTGCTCCTGCTATTTCTGTGGCTGTATGGGCGGCAGAAGCAGGGCGAAAAGCGGCAACGTGAGATCTCCCAGAAAATGACGGCGATGGCAGCAGCGCCGAGCCCGGCCCCGACCCCCGGGCCAGCGGCTGCAGTAAGACCAGCACCCACACCAACACTCACGCCCACGCCCACGCCCACGCCCATACCCGCTGCCGTGGTGTCTGCCGCGCCAACCATCGCGGCGGCGCCCATGGAACCGCCGGTATCCGCGCCCCCCGTCTTTACTCCGGTGGAAAAGCCGGTGGAAGAGATCGTGGATGTGGACCCTGTCGAACAGGCCGATATGTACCTCACCTATGGCAAAGCGGACCAGGCGGCGGCCGTCCTTTCCGAGGCCCTGGAAGATGCGCCCCGCCGTAAGGATCTCTATGTAAAACTGCTCGACGTCTATGCCGGCATGGATCGTCGTGACGACTATCTGGAATTGGCCGAGCGGATGCGCGGGCGTTTTGGGCCACACAATAGCGCGTGGCAAGAGGTCGCGGCCCAGGGCGCACAGCTTTTCCCCGGTCATCCGCTCTTCGCCGCCCCGGAAGAGGCAGCATCTGTTCCGGGAGGCACGGTAGTTCCCGGAGAAGCCCATGCCGCGGCTCCGGAAATGGTCCCGGCATCTCCCCGGGAGGCGGCAGGGTATCCGGCCGAAGCGCCAACGGCAGCTCCGCCGGCACCGGATGTGCTCGAATTCAACCTCGCCGCGGCCTTTGGCGAAAAACCCGCGGAAGCGGCTCCCCCTGCTGCCGAGGAAGCAGTAGCCGAAGAGGAAGCCCTGCGTTTTTCAGAGGCGGAAAAGGAGCGGCTGTTGCGCTCCATTGATGAGCAGTTCCGTGCCTTGGATGAAGCGCCGACGCGCAGCGAAGGGCTTTCCCTTGCTGCTGAGCCTGCGGCCGTTTCCGCCCAGGCCGGCGGCGGGCAGCGGGAGATCAGCAGCGAAGCCGGTGCCCTGGATTGGGACGCGGTGGGGACCAAGCTGGATCTTGCCAAGGCCTACATCGAAATGGGCGATGGGGAGTCGGCGCGGGAATTGCTGGAGGAGGTCGGCAAGGAAGGCAGCAGCGAGCAGCAGGGAGAAGCTCGGCAGTTGCTGGCAGCCCTTTAGTTACCCCGATGGCGGCTGGCAGCACCTGCTTGGACCCGTCCATTTTCCGCTGGGCCCTGGGTATTGAGTATGATGGCAGCGGCTTTTGCGGTTGGCAGCGGCAGGTCGGACAGGCCAGTGTGCAGGCGGCCGTCGAAACGGCCTTGACGCGAATAGCCCGGCAACCTGTGGAAGTGGTGGTCGCCGGCAGGACCGATACAGGGGTTCATGCCCTCTGTCAGGTGGCGCATTTTGACACGACGGTTGATCGACCCGAAAGTGCCTGGGTGCGGGGAGGGACCGTGTACCTGCCCGAGGCCGTGACCATCCGTTGGGCCCGCCCGGTGGCGGCCGGCTTTCACGCCCGCTTTTCGGCCACGGCGCGCCGCTACCGCTACGTCATCATCAATCGCCGCCAGCGCCCGGCGCTGTTTCGCCAGCATTTCGCTTGGGTGTACCGGCCTCTGGAGGTGGAGCGGATGCAGGCGGCGGCCCAATTGTTACTGGGTACTTATGATTTTTCTGCCTTTCGGGCCGCTGCCTGCCAGGCCCGGCAGCCGGTTCGCGAGCTTCGCCTGTTACAAGTGTCGCGTCAGGGGGAACAGGTCATTATTGATGCCGAAGCCAATGGCTTTTTGCATCACATGGTGCGTAATCTGGCCGGTGTACTCATTGCCATTGGTGCCGGGGAGAGGCCCGTCAGTTGGGCTGCGGAGGTTCTCGCCAGTCGTGACCGGCGGCTGGCGGGCACGACCGCACCCCCCGGCGGCCTCTATTTTGTGGC
>JAJYQY010000005.1 GCA_021794385.1 Pseudomonadota bacterium
TACCAGGTATGCCGGCAAGCCCGGGAAATGGGGGTCTATACGCGCCCCCTGGGCGACGCCATCACCATCGTCCCTCCTCTGTCGGTGACAGAGGAGGAAATAGACACTATTCTGACGGTCCTCCATGCCGCCATGTCCCAAGGGAGCCATTCATGAAAAGCGCCAGAGAGTTGATGACCACCCCATTCGTGGCCGTTCAGGCCGATGACCCCGTCGAGAAGGTGGGCAGCGTCCTGCTGGAGTCTGGCCATCATAGTTTGCCGGTGTTGGACAAAGATGGCCGCCTGGTGGGCATGATCGGCGAACGCGACCTCATCGACGCCCATCGCCGCGTGCACCTGCCCACCCTGGTTACCATCCTGGATGCCCTTATCCCCCTTGGGGGGATGCGCGAATACGAGGAGGAATTGCGCAAGGTAACGGCGGTCACTGCCCGGCAACTGGCCAGCACCCAGGTCGTTACGGCGGCGCCCGATGAAGATGCGGACGCCGTGGCCGAAAAGCTCTTGCGCAAGGACATCCATGCCGTGCCGGTAGTGGACGGCGAAAAGCGCGTCGTCGGCATCATTACCCGCTCGGATGTCCTGCGTAATCTCCTCAATCCCTGAGGCCATGGCCTGGTCTTTCCCCGATCCGGAAGCCTGCTATGCTTGGGGCAAGCGTTTGGGGGAGATCCTCACGCTGCCCGCCATGATTTTTCTGGAAGGCGATCTCGGGGTGGGGAAAACGACCCTGGCCCGGGGCGTGCTCCGGGGTTTTGGCGTTCTCGATCGGGTCAAGAGCCCTAGCTACACCCTGATCGAAACCTATTCCACGGCTCGCGGTCCGGCATTGCATCTGGATCTCTATCGGTTGAGCGATGGCGAGGAACTGGAATTTCTCGCTATCCGCGATTATCTGGGTGAAGCGGCCCTCTGGCTCATCGAGTGGCCCGAGCGCGGCGGAGGCTTCCTGCCGGAACCCGACCTGCGTTTGCGGCTCTCCATTGCCAGTCCCGGGCATCATCGCCTGGAGGTGCTCCTGGCCACCGCAAGGGCGGCAAGCTGGCTCATACCCCTGCCCGGAGGAGATGACGATGGCGACTGAAGCGCCTCCGCGGATTCACCGCCTGACGGCCACCCTGGCCAATCAGATCGCCGCCGGCGAGGTGGTGGAAAGACCGGCGTCCATACTCAAGGAACTCCTGGAGAACAGCCTGGATGCCGGTGCGCGACGAATCACCGTGCGGCTGGAAGGGGGTGGCCTCGATTTGCTGCAGGTAGAGGATGACGGGGTGGGTATCCTTCCCGATGACCTGTCCCTGGCCCTGGAGCGCCATGCCACCAGCAAACTGCGCAGTGTCCAGGATCTCCATGCCATTGCCACCCTGGGCTTTCGCGGTGAAGCCCTGCCCGCCATTGCCTCGGTGGCGCGCCTCGACATCCTGTCCCGGGCCATCGGCCGCAATCAGGCCGCCCGTCTCCAGGTCGCCGGTGGTACGCTCATCGCCAACGAAGCGGCGGCCCGGGCGCCCGGCACCACGGTGCGGATCACGGATCTCTTTTTCAACGTCCCGGCGCGGCGCAAATTTCTACGGGCTGCGCCGGCGGAACTGGCCCGCAATCAAAAGGTCCTGCGGCAGGCAGCCCTGGCCCATTTCTCCGTCGCCTTCCAACTTTATCAGGGCCCGCGGCCGCTGCTGCAGTTTCCGGCCGCAGCCGATGCCCAGGGGCGTGCGGAGCGTGTGGGAGCGGTGCTGGGCGAGGAGTTTTTGCGTCAGGCGGTCTATTTTGAACTGGAAGATCAGGGCCTGAGCCTGAGCGGCTGGCTGGGCCTGCCCACCTATAATCGGGCCCGCGGCGACGAACAGTATTTCTTTGTCAATCAAAGGCCGGTGCGGGACCCGGTCATCGCCCACGCGGTGCGGGCCGCCTATGCCGATGTCCTTTACAAGGAGCGTCATCCGCTCTTTGTGCTTTATCTGAATCTGGCCCCGGAACTGGTGGACGTCAACGTCCACCCGGCCAAGGCCGAAGTGCGCTTTCGCGACGCCCGCCTGGTCCACGATTTCCTGTTTCGCAGCCTGCAGCGGGTGATCGCCGAACAGCGCCCCGGCACGATCATTCCCCCGGTGCCGTTGCCGCAGCAGACCGCTCCTCCCCCACCTGCTGCCAATCTCTCCCTGCCATTGCGCGCGCCGGCAGTTCAGGAAGGGCAGGGTGCTTATTGGGAGCGAGTGGTGGCGCCGGCCAAAACCCTGGGTACCATGACACCGCAAGTGCCTGATCAAGCGGTGTCCGATCAGCCCCTGGGTGATGCCCTTGCGCAGATCCACGAGCGCTTCATCCTCGCCCAAAATGCAGCAGGCATCGTGCTGGTCGATCAGCATGCCGCCCATGAACGCATCCTCTATGAGAAGATGAAAACATCTCGGCAACAAAATGATATACAACAGTTTATTATTCCTGAATATATTCATGTCAGCCCCGCGCAGATGGCACAATTCGAGCATGCCCAGGCGGATCTGCGGAAGGCGGGGCTGGAGATCTCCGTGGCCGGCCCGGGCACTCTCGCTATTTACGCCGCCCCCTTGGGCATGAATGCCGAGTCCTATGGACAGACCATTGGCCAGCTTTTGGGGGAGGAGGGAGCATGGGCGCAGGGAGATGAGGACGAGTTGCTGGCCAGCCTTGCCTGTCGTGCGGCCATCAAGGTGAACCGCAAGCTATCCCTGAGCGAGATGAATGCGCTGCTGCGTCAGCTCGAAGCAACGCCCCGTGCCGGCCAGTGCAACCATGGTCGGCCGACGGTCGTTCATCTGAGCCTTGCCGAGCTCGATCGCCTCTTTTTGCGCGGCCGATGATCCCGGCCATCGCCCTCATGGGTCCTACCGCCAGCGGCAAGACCGCCCTGGCCCTGGTCCTCGCCGATGCCTTTCCCGTGGAGATCATCAGTGTCGACTCGGTACTGGTGTACCGCCATTTCGATATTGGCACGGCCAAGCCGGATCGGGATCTGCGCAGCCGTTATCCCCATGCCCTGGTGGACATTCTGGAGCCCGACCAACCCTATTCGGCGGGCAGCTTTCGGGAGGATGCCCTGGCCGCGATCGCCGCGGCGCGAGCACGCGGTCGTATCCCCTTGCTGGTGGGGGGCAGCGGCCTGTATTTCCGCGCCCTGGAGCGCGGCATCGATGCCCTGCCTACGGCGGATCCGCAGTTCCGCCAACGCCTGACCGAGGAGGGCGCCGCCCTGGGCTGGCCAGCGCTGCATCAACGCCTGGTGGCCCTTGATCCGGATACCGCCGCCAGCATAGCCGCCCATGATCGCCAACGCATCCAGCGGGCGCTGGAGCTGATCCACCACACCGGCAAGCCCCTGGCCGGTCAACGTCAGTGGCAGGGGAAATTCCCCGGGCCCCTGCGCAAGGTCATTCTGCAAGGGCCGCGCGGATGGCTGCACCAGCGTATCGAGCAACGCTTGCAGGCGATGATGGCGGCGGGTTTTCTGGACGAGTTGCGCCACTTGCAGGCGCAACACTATGCGCCCGATCTCCCGGCCATGCGGGCCGTGGGTTATCGCCAGCTCATGCCCTATCTGGAAGGGCTGTGCCCCT
>JAJYQY010000089.1 GCA_021794385.1 Pseudomonadota bacterium
GCCAGATCCGCGACTGGCTCTATGTCGAAGACCACTGCCGCGGCATCGAATGGATACTGCGGCAAGGGCAGGAAGGCGAAAGCTATAATATCGGCGGGCGCAACGAATGGGCCAATATCGACATCGTTCAACTCATTTGCGCGCGCCTGGACGCAGCCTTTGCCCAAGACCCCGGTCTGGCCCAACGCTTCCCCGCCGCCGCCCCCGCCCAGGGCCAGCCCTCCGCCTCCCTCATTCACCATGTCCAGGACCGTCCCGGCCATGACCGCCGCTACGCCATCAACGCCGACAAGATCGCGCGCACCCTCGGCTTCACCCCCCGCACCGATTTCGCCACGGGCATCACCCGAACCATCCGCTGGTATCTCGACCATCCCGCCTGGTGGCAAGGCGTCATGGACGGCAGCTACCAGCAGTGGCTCGACACCCAATACGGAGCCGTCTGAAGACCGTACTCGCGGCGAGATCCGCCACCCGCAGCAGGCTCATCTGCCATTCGGCAACGCCTACGCATGGGGTTCGTGAATCGCGATCTGCAGTTCCCCCAGCAAGCCGCGCACCCGCTGGCCGATCTCATCCCGAATCTCGCGGAAGCGCGCCATCACCGCCGCCGCATCCCCCTCGGCACGGGCCGGATCCTCGATGGGCCAGTGCAGCTTGCGTACCTGGGGCGGCAGAACCGGACAATGTTCATCAGCATGACCGCAGACAGTGATCACCAGATCCGCCTGGAGCATCTCGTCGGTGACGGTCCTGGACTGCTGGCCGCTGATATCGATGCCGATCTCCGCCATGGCGGCAATGGCGCGGGGATTCTTGCCATGGGCCTCGATGCCCGCCGAGGCCGCGTCCACGGCACCGCCACCCAAGGTCCGCAACCAGCCTTCCGCCATCTGACTGCGACAACTGTTGCCCGTGCACAAAAACAAGACCTTCATCCCTTTCTCCTTCGCCCATAAGCGCACATGAACCTCGATTCGGATCAACCTGGATCCGGCAGTTGGCAGCGGGGTTTTGCCGCCGGAGCAAAAAACCCCGCCGCCAACTGCCGTTTTCAGGATAAACCAGCCGCTAATTCCCCAGGAATAAAAGCCAACCCCCCAGGGCCAACAAGGTGAGCAACAAGACCGGCGGGGTAATGATGAGGCCGACCCGCATATACATCCCCCAGCCGATCTTCTCCCCCTTGCCGGCCAGTACATGCAGCCACAAGAGGGTGGCAAGGCTGCCGATGGGGGTGAACTTGGGCCCCAGGTCACAACCGATGACGTTGGCGTAGATCATCGCCTGCCGCACCGGCTCCGCAATCCCCGCGGACTGGTGGATGGCTAGGGCACCCACCAGTACCGTGGGCATATTGTTCATCACCGCCGCCAGAAGAGCGCTCAGAAAACCCGTGCCCACGGCCGCCGCGAGCACCCCGTGCTGACCCAACTGCTCCAACAAGAGGGCGAGATAGCCGGTGAGCCCGGCATTGCGCAGACCATAGACCACGAGGTACATCCCCAGACTGAAGAGCACAATCTGCCAGGGCGCTCCGCGCAGCACCCGGCCAACGGCAATCCGCGCACCCCGCCCTCCCCGCCACCAACGCCCCGCCAGGGCCAGCATGAAGAGGGCTGCCGTCCCCGTCACCACGGACACCGGCACCCCATAACGGGCCGTCACGAAGTAGGCCAGAAGCAACAGCATCAAAACCGGAAAGGTCCAACGAAAAACCAGCGGATCACGGATCACCGAGGCCGGCGGGGCAATGTCCACCAGTTTGTACCGTAGCGGAATATCGCGGCGGAAATACCACCAAAGCACCACCAGGGTCGCCGCCAGGGCCATGAGATCCACGGGGACCATGACCAGGGCATAACGATCGAAGGGAATGGAAAAATACCCGGCGCTGACAATGTTCACCAGATTGGAAATGATGAACGGCAAAGAGGTGGTGTCCGCCACAAAGCCCGTGGCCATCACAAAGGCCAGGGTCGCCGCCGGGCGGTACCCCAAGGCCAGCAACATCGCCATAACGATGGGGGTCAGGATCAGGGCCGCTCCGTCATTGGCAAAAAAGGCGGCCACCAGCGCCCCCAGCAGGATCACCAGGGGAAAAAGCAAGCGCCCATTACCCCCGCCTAGAAGCGCCACATGCAAAGCCGCCCAATGAAAAAAGCCCGCCTCATCGAGAATCAGCGAAATGATGATCAAGCCCACAAAGGTAAAAGTGGCATCCCAAACAATGTGCCAGACGACCGGGATGTCCTGCCATTGGATGACCCCCAAGCCCAGCGCCAGCACCGCGCCGATCAAGGCCCCCCAGCCAATCCCCAAACCCCGCGGCTGAATGATGACCAAGGCAAGGGTAAACACGAAAACCGCCAGAGCAAGGATCATGATATATGATTTTCCATATTATTGGGGACAAAAAAGAAGGCGAACAGCCATTCATCCAGATAGTACCGGCACCGCGGTTTCAGGATGCGAGTTCCTTCTCCGCGCACTTGCGCACCGGAGAACGAGTTCAGCCTCGCTCACGCCGGAAATCCCTGGGTCGGCAAGATCACGCCGCGCAATGCCTGGCGTCATCAGTGGCGGCCCCACCCAAACGCGCCAGATGCGCCTCCAGCACCGCCCCCATCAACGGCTGGGCAAAGCATTCCGCCAGGATCTGGCGCTGCCACTGCGGCATGTCCGGATGGAGACGATAATGCACCCAGGTCCCGCGACGCTGGTCGAGAATGATGCGCCCCTCGCGCAACAGCGCGAGATGGCGGGAGATCTTCGGTTGCGATTCCTCCAGCGCGCCGGTGATCTCGCAGACACAGAGCTCCCCTTTCGCCCAGAGCAATTGCAAAATACTCAAACGGGTCTTGTCAGACAGGAGCTGAAAAAAACCGGTGACCGGCTCCATGACCATCCCTCGCGCTCCCGCTATATCGCTTTATATTCGATAATGCATATATTAGATATTCCATACCCCCCTGTCAAACCCAATCCAACCCCGGGCCGCCCGAGGATGCAACCTCAGGATACTTCCTGCTTTTCGGCGCAAGCTGATGGAGGTCGGCCAGCAATTCCCCCAAGTCAATGGGCATGATGGCAACTACCGGCCAGCGCCGATCGGCCAGGACGGCCGCGACCGAAGTGCCCGTTGCCGCTTCCTGAATGGCGTTATCCCGGGCCGCCAACAACGCGGCGATATATGGCCGGAACAGGCGGAGCATGGCTGTGGTCCAGCGGTTCACCGGCCAGGAGGGATAGGCATGTTCGACGCGATAACGTCCGAGCAGATCCAGGGTTTTTCCGGCATCCCGCCACCGCCCGCCGCTGACCCAATGATTGATGCTGAACAGGGCCTGTGGCATACCCCAAAGATCCATGGAGATGGCGACCAAATGCACCAGGTCCTTGGTGAGGTCTTCCGTCTCCCGCCACGCTGGAGAAACGGGCGCGAAGAAGTGAAAGTGGCCATGTTCGTCGAGGGGGCCGGCGTGAGCGTGGTAATAAAAACGGGCGCCGGTCTTTGCATCCCTCGCGTCATCCGGAGGGTAGTGGAGGCCCTCGGTGAAAGGTTCCTGCCCGCGCAG
>JAJYQY010000114.1 GCA_021794385.1 Pseudomonadota bacterium
GTGGCCGCCGCACTAAAAAGGATTCGCCGCATCCGGCGCAGACTGCGCTGCGGCATGGTCAGCAAGGTGACCAGCCAGACATAGAGTCGCGCCAGGGCCTCCCGATCCGCCCCCCCGCCGCGTTCCAGAGTCAGCAAGGTCACCGACAGCAAAAGCTGACGGATGGCGTCCAGCGGTTGATCGCCCATGGCGCGGATACGGCCCATGAAGGCCGGAAGATCGCGCTCGCGCAGGGCATGCAGGAGGGGCTTGTCAAAAACACGGCCATCGTGACCGGCCCGCCCCTCGGGCACCACCACCGTCAGACCTGCGGGCAACTGCCAATGGCACTGGAGCAGGGCCAAGGCCCCTGCCCCCAGGCTCCGGGGCGACAGCCCCGCCCCCGCATCCCGCCACTGCGCAAAGAGGATCGTCCGCAAACCCTGCTCGTAGTTGTCATCGGCAAGGCGTTGCCCCAGCCGCTCCAGCAGGGCCCGGCGCGCCCCCTCGTCTTCCACCATACTGAAAACCAAGGGTGCGACTTTGGCCAAGTCCCGCTCCTCCATGGCCGTGGCCAGCAGGTCCAGTTCCATGTCAATGGGCAAAGGCTCCGCCGCCGCGCATTGCAAGGCTTCGGGCAAGACCTGCCTCGGAGGGCTGAGCCCTTTTTCCTGGGCAGCAAGGAAGGCGCCGAAATGGTCGCCGGGGATCTCGCCCATGGCCGCAAAGAGGGCCCAAAGGTCCAGAACCCCATGCAAGGACGTGGGCTCGGCAGCCTTCCCCCACCAATAGGGGAGAAAAAAGGCCTGGAATCCTTCGCAGACCTCCTGGCGTTGGGCCGGATCGGACAGAACGGCCCCTTGCCCCGCGGCTCCCGCCTCCCGCCAGCGCCGGAATGCCTCCAGCGCCGTTCGCCCCGTCATCAGCCCAGCTTTTCCTTGATCCGCGCCGCCTTGCCGGACAAGCCGCGCAGGTAGTAGAGCTTGGCCCGGCGCACATCGCCGCGCCGTTTCAGTTCCACTTTGGCAATATTCGGCGAATGCATGGGAAAGACGCGCTCCACCCCTTCGCCGTTGGAGATCTTGCGCACCGTAAAGGCCGAATGCAGGCCCCGGTTGCGGCGGGCAATGCAGATACCCTCAAAGATCTGGACGCGCTCGCGGTCGCCTTCTTTCACCTTCACATGCACGGCGACGGTGTCACCGGGAGCGAACTCGGGCATACTCGCCGTCAGTTGTTCGCGATTGATTTCGTCAATGATGTTCATCCCCAACTCCTTCCCTCTGGTCACACTGCGTTTCGCCGCGTTGACGGCGATATTCTTCCAATAATTCCGCTTCGCCCGACTGCAAACCGCGCTGGGCCAAGATCTCCGGGCGCCGTTCCCAGGTTCGCCCCAGGGACTGCTGCAGCCGCCAGCGGCGGATGCGCGCATGGTCGCCCGAAAGCAGCACCTCGGGCACCGGCGTACCGTCCATCAACTCCGGCCGCGTATAATGGGCGCAGTCCAGCAGGCCTGATTCGCCAAAACTTTCTTCAACGGCCGAGTCCACATGCCCGAGCACCCCGGGGAGCAGCCGCGCTACGGCCTCCATCACCACCAGGGCCGGCAGTTCGCCGCCGGCCAGTATATAGTCGCCAATGGACCATTCCTCGTCCACCGCCGCCATGACCCGTTCATCCACCCCTTCATAGCGGCCGGCTAGCAGGATCAAACCCGGTCGCCGTGCCATCCGACCCACCGCCCGCTGCTGCAACGGCCGCCCCTGGGGCGACAGATAACAGACCGGCGCCCCAGGGTTGGCCGCCCGCGCGGCGGCAATGGCCGCCAGCAGCGGCGGCGCCATCATGACCATGCCCGGACCACCGCCGAAGGGTCGATCATCGACCGTGCGATGCCGATCCGGCGCAAAATCGCGCGGGTTCCAGGTATGGATGGCAAAACAACCCCGCGCCCAGGCCCGACCGATCACGCCCGCCTGAAAATAGGCGGTGATCATTTCCGGGAAGATGGTGATGACGTCGAAGCGCATCACCAGTCGGCTTGCCAGTCCACCAGAATCCGTCCCTGCGCCTGGTCAACCGCCAGGATCGCGCTATCCGACCAGGGAATGAGATGCTCCTTACCTGCCGCATCGCGGACCAGCAGCACATCGTTGGCCCCGGTTTCGAGAAACCCCGCCGCCTCACCGAGCAATTGACCTTCCCGATTCTGCACCGCCAGGCCGAGCAACTGGCTCCAGTAATATTCGCCCTCTTCCAGTGCCGGCAAATTCTGGGCGGGTACGGCAATCTCCTGACCGATCAGCAAGCGCGCCTGCTCGCGATCCTGCACGCCCTCCAGCAAAGCCACCACGCCCGCACCCTGGAGGCGTCCGTCCAGCACCGCTACCGGCCGATGTTCGGCGCCCAGGTACCAGGGCGCATAATCCAGAATGCCGTCCCGTATCTCCGTATAGGAGAATACCTTGACCATACCCTGCACACCGTAGAGACCGGAGATGCGCCCCAGCACTACCCAGGCAGGCTGCTCAGGCGCCGGCGACACCCGTCTTGCTCACGCCTTCTTTCTTGAGGAAAGTGGCAACGGTGTCCGAAGGCTGCGCGCCCTGGCTCAGCCAGTAAGCCGCCCGTTCGCGGTTGATGCGCAGCTCGGGCTGGGTCCCAATGGGGTTGTAAAAGCCCAGACGCTCGATGAAACGGCCGTCACGACGGCTGCGGCTGTCTGCCACCACGATGTGGTAAAAGGGCCGCTTCTTGGCGCCGCCCCGGGCCATACGAATGACTACCATGTCTTCTCCTTAGCCAATGCCCGAGATCCTGTCGCGGGAAAGGCGCGTATAGTAACTAAAACCAGGCGTCAACGGAAGGGCAGACCGCCTTTCATCAGCGCTTTGGGATTCATGCCCAGGAGACGACTCAGCCCGCCCTTGCCCTTGCCCATTTTCTTGAACATTTTCTGCATCTGGTCGAACTGCTTGAGCAGGCGATTCACTTCCGGCACATTGGTTCCGGAGCCCAGGGCGATACGCCGCCGCCGCGAGGCCTTGATGATGTCGGGATGGCGCCGTTCTTCCACCGTCATGGAGTTGATGATCGCCTCCAGGCGGCGGAATTGCTTGTTGTCCTGCATCTGCCCCTGCACCGCGGCGGACAGCTCACCCATGCCCGGCAATTTGTCCATGAGGCTGGCCATGCCGCCCATCCGGTCGATCTGACGCAACTGCTCGCGAAAGTCCTCCAGATCAAAGCCCTTGCCCTTGCGTAGTTTCTCGGTCATGCGCCGGGCCTGGTCCTCGTCCACCTCCTGCTGAACCTGCTCCACCAGGCTGACAATGTCGCCCATGCCGAGGATGCGCGAGGCCATGCGCTCGGGGTGGAAGGGCTCCAGGCCCTTGCGCACCTTTTCGCCGACGCCGAGAAACTTGATGGGCTTGCCGGTAATGGCCCGCACCGAGAGCGCCGCCCCACCGCGGGCATCGCCATCGGTCTTGGTCAGGATCACCCCCGTCAACGGCAGGGCCGCGTCAAAGGCCTTGGCGGTGTTGACGGCATCCTGACCGGTCATGGCGTCGACGACGAAGAGCAGCTC
>JAJYQY010000030.1 GCA_021794385.1 Pseudomonadota bacterium
GCCCAGTCCGCAAGCCCCATCCGCGCCAGGAGATCCATGGCCTCCCGACGGCGATCCGTCCCCGGCGGCAAGGGAAAGGCGACATTTTCCCAAGCCCTCAGGTGGGGGAAAAGGCCATAACCCTGGGGCAGATAGCCGATGGGCCGGTGCTGCGCGGGGAGCCCGCCGAAGGGGGTTCCGCTGGCCGGCAGCAGGCCGGCAATGGCCTTGAGCAGGATGCTCTTGCCCTCCCCCGAGAGCCCGAGCAGGACGGTAAAGCCCTCCACCTGCAGGTGCACATCCATGGCTACGGGACGTTCCAGGCGGTAATGGATGTCCATGAACTAAAACAGTGCCGGCCGACGCGAACGCAGGCCCAACCACAGGGGCAGAGGCACGGCCACCAAAAAAAAGACCCAAAGCAGCGGATAAACGGCACTGAGGCCGATGTCCTGAAGATTCACCCACAGCTTTACCGGGATGCCCTGGGGAAAATAGGCCACGATCAGGACGATACCGAATTCACCGAGGGCCCGGACCCAGGCCAGGGCCACACCGGCCGCCAAACCCAGGCGCGAGAGGGGCAAACTCACCTGCCAGAAGGTCTGCCAGGGGGTTTTGCCGAGGGTCAAGCTGATCTGCTCCAGTTCCTCCGGCACCCCCTCGAAAGCTGCCCGCGTGGCCACGACAAAGTAGGGAAGGGCTCCGTAAACCTGCGCCAGGACAAAGGCGGGGGGGCTATTACTCAGGATCACCCCGTAATGCTCCAGGAGACTGCCCACCGGGGCATAGGGACCATAAAAAGAGCTGAGCAGAATACCCATGGCCAGAGGCGGGGTGAGCAAAGGCAGGAGCAGCAAGGCATCCAGCAGCCATTTTCCTCGATATGGATAATGCGCCAGCCACCAAGCCAGGGGAGTTCCCAGGAGCATTACCAACGCCAGAGACAGCAGGCTGTACAGCAGTGACACGGAGATCGCCGTACCGTCCCCGGGGGCAAAATGCAGATCCTGCCAGTGGGTGGCAAAAACCAGGGCGGCAAAGGGGGCGAGCAAAAAGGCCAGCACCGCCGCCCCCAAGAGGGCCGGCAACCACGCTCGCGGCAAGCGGGCGGCCACTGCCAGAGGGAGTGTCTTCACCAGCGTGGACATGCCATGTCCCGAACCCTCTGCGATCTCCCCTTCAGATATTCCCACCCTTGGGCCGGCTATAGCCGTTTTCCCGGAAGATCTTTTGTCCCTCCGGGCTTTGCAGGAAGCGCACGAAGTCCTGCGCCATGACCGGATTTTGCGCGTTCTTCAATACCGCCGCATAGAATACCAGGGGCTGGGTCTGGAGATCGGCCGTCTTGCCATTGGGCAGGGTCAACTGGAAGTGGACCTGGCTGTACCAGTCCTTGATCATGGCCGGATCGCTAAGGTTGATCTGCGCGGGCAGTGTCACGAAAGGCAAGTGATGGGAAATGGCGGCGCTCTCATAGCCCGAAGTGGCATCCAGTTGCCCCGACTCCAGGCGCGACACCAGAGAAGGCTCGGCAAAGATCTGCTCGGGATTGATATAATCGCCAAAAATCCTTTTCACCAGATCCGGCTGATGGTAGTACTTTTCCGCCAGCAGCATGGTGAAGATGATGTTCTGGCCCTGGGGATCGACGGCGGGGTCGGTGCGGCCAAGGCGCAGGCCGGGCATCTCCAGCACCTGATACCAGGGCATCCGGCCCGCCGCTGCGGCGGCAAAATCCGGGGCAAAGCGACTCTTGGGACTATAGACAATGACCATCTGGGTGCTGGCCACCGGCACCGCCTGATCGATCATACCCGCCTTCTGTAGGATTTCGATGGGTCCGGGCGTAATGGAGATGAAGACATCCGCCTGCATTTGCTTGGATTTCAGCAAGCGCGCAAGACCATAGGCCCCCTGCCCGATACCCTGATATTCTACGTTTTGCTTTTTGGCGAAGGTAGGACCAAGGAAACGGTCCATCACCGATCCCATGGAACCGGCATAGGCCACGCGCAGGGTCCCCTCGGCCTGGGCCGGCAAGGTTACGGCCAAGGCCAGAAATGCAAACAAGGACAAAATCCAATGACGCCACATCGTTATGCCTCCGAAAATCTCAGAAACCCTCGAACTATACAGGGAGATATGACGCAGATCAATGGCCCAGGCTCAAGAACGGCCTGGAAAACCGTCGCAAAAATGTTACACTGAATAGTATATAATTATGGTTGGTTTCGATTCTATTGTGGAGGACGTAGGAGTGGCGGAATGCGCAGATTGCGGGAATTCCGTATCTTTTATAGGGGAAGAGCGTTGCCATGCATTGGACCATCCTCATCAAATCCCATCCGGACGCACCGGGAAACCCGGTGCTCAATGCCTTGCGCCTGGCCGCCGCCGCCCTGGCCGACGGGATCCGCGTCAGCCTCTTTCTCAGCGAGGCGGCGGCCGAACTGGCCTGGCAGGACGGTGACGGCAATGAGAGGCGGCGCGTCCAGCGCGATCTGCTCGCCGAGATCCTGGATCTGGGTGCGGAGGTCCATGCCTGCAGCCTCAGCCTCACGGAGAGCAAACCGGTTCGGGTCTTGATGCCCGGGATACGGGCCTCCACCATGAAGGCACTAGTACGCCTCATGCAGGAAGCTGACCAGGTCATCACCCTCTGAGATGGTGGGCGCCATTTACGCCATCGGCGATCTTCAGGGCTGTTTCGCACCACTCTTGCGCCTCCTGGACACCGTACAGTTTCAGCCAGGCCGGGATCGGCTCTGGCTGGCGGGGGATCTGGTCAACCGTGGTCCCCAGAGTCTGGAACTCCTGCAACAAGTCTTCCACTGGCAGGAAGCGGTGCAATTCGTCCTCGGCAATCACGATCTCTACACCCTGGCGCGCTGGAGCAAGATTACCACGGCCAAAAAGAGCGATACCCTTGGACCCCTCCTGGCCCATCGGGATGTCAATGAGTGGATGGAATGGCTGCGCGCAGGATCCCTGCTCCACAGCGATCCGGAACTGGGCTGGAACATGGTGCATGCCGCCCTCCATCCCGACTGGGACTTGACCACCGCCAAGGGTCATGCGGAGGCCGTTGAGGACGTTCTGCACGGCAACCGCTGGCGGCCATTCCTCAAATCCCTCTGGACGGAACTGCCCCCCCAGCGCTGGCAGGATTGTCACAACGAGGCCGAGGCCATGCGCTTTCGGGTGGCCGTTTTCACCCGCGCCCGTCTGGTGACCGCTGCGGGCCTTTTTAGCTGGCCCAGCCAGCCTGCGGCCGATAGGGAAGTCTACCTGCCCTGGCATACCCTTTTTCAGGAGCGGCACCCCGGCACCCCCATCATCTGCGGGCACTGGGCCACCCAGGGTCTGTTGGTAAAACCCGGGTTGCTCGCCCTCGACAGCGGTTGCGTCTGGGGTCGGCAACTCAGCGCCGCCCGCATCGATACGCCCGAGCCCGTGCTCTATCAGGTCGACTGCCCCGCCTACGCGCGGCCGGACGGCGTCTGAATCCCGGCTATACTCATTGCAGCGGCCATCTCCCCGCACCGTACCCCAACCTTCGACCACGACGAGGCCA
>JAJYQY010000128.1 GCA_021794385.1 Pseudomonadota bacterium
GGCCATGATCGAGTCCCTGGCCATTTATGTCCTGGTCATCGTCCTCATCATTCTGTTCCGCAATCCCCTCATGCCCTACCTGCTCAAGTAGCGGGGCTTCTGCATGCAATACGACTGGACCACCTTTGTCCTCGAAATCATCAACTTCCTGGTACTGGTATGGCTTCTCAAACATTTCCTGTACCGGCCGGTGATGGCCGTCATCGCCCGCCGCCAGGCGGCCGTGGAACAAAACATTGCGGAGGCGCGAACCCGGGAGCAGGAGGCCCAGGCATTGAAAACCCAGTACGAAAATCGCCTGGTAAGCTGGGAGGCTGAAAAACAAAAGGCCGGTGCGGCGCTGCAGGCGGAGCTGGAAGCCGAGCATGGACGCCGTCTCCAGGCGCTGGACACGGAAATCGAAGCAGAGCGCGCCCGGCGCCAGGCATTGGCGGAACATCAGGAGGAGGAGCGCCGCCGCGCCGCCGAGGAAGAGGCCGTTGCCCAGGGCGGCCGCTTCGTTGCCCGCCTCCTGGCGCGTCTGGCGAGCCCGGAGATCGACGCGCGCCTCGCCGATCTGTTCATCGAGGATCTGCAACGACTGGCGGAGACCCAGCGACAGACCTTACGCACTGCGCTGACGGAAGACGCGGGGCCGGCAGTCCGGGTGGTGAGCGCCTTCCCCATGACCGCAGAGCGGCAAGAGGCCATCCGCACGGCCCTGGCGGGGCTGGCCGGGCGGGATCTCCCCTGCGCATTCGCAGTGGACGACCGCTTGCTGGCCGGCGTCCATGTCAGCCTCGGCTCCTGGGTCCTCTCGGCCGACCTGCGCGACGAACTGCGCTTTTTTACGGAAGTGGCCCCCCATGGCAGCGACTGATCCCCCGTCGGGCAGCGCACCCCTGGCCCGCCAGGCACACTGGCTGGAGACTTACCACCTTGGCCTACGGATGGCCGAGCAGGGGACCGTGGTCGCCGTCGGCGACGGCATCATCTGGGTCCGCGGCCTGCCTTCGGCGGCTATGGATGACCTGCTTACCCTCAGCGAGGGCAGCACCGCCCTGGTATTTCATCTCGGCCGCGACCTCCTTGGTGCCATATTGCTCAAACAGTCACCCGCCCTCAGCGCGGGAACGGTGGCCCACGTCTCCGGCCTGCGCCTGAGTATAGCGGTGGGCGATGGACTGCTGGGCAGGGTAATCGACTCCCTGGGCGCCCCCCTGGATGGCTTGGCCCCGCCCCAAGCTACAGCGCGCGGCACCATTGACGCCCCCTCCCCGCCCATTATAGCCCGCGACTTTGTCAATGAAGCCCTATACACGGGGAGCAAGATCGTGGACAGCATGATCCCCATCGGCAAGGGACAACGCCAACTCCTGATCGGGGACAATGGCCTGGGGAAAACCGCCTTCGCCCTGGATACGGTCATCAACCAAAAAGGCAAGGGGGTCTACTGTGTCTACGTTATCGTGGGCCAGAAACGCTCCAGTGTCGTCAGCGTCATCGAATCCCTGCGCAGCGCCGGGGCCCTGGCCCACACCACCGTCCTGGTCGCCGAGGCAAACGCATTGCCCGGTCTCAAGTATCTGGCCCCCTTCGCCGGTTGCGCGGTGGCCGAGGCGTGGATGCGCCAGGGGCGGGATACCCTCGTGGTCTACGACGACCTCAGCACCCATGCGCGGACCTACCGGGAGCTTTCTCTACTGCTCCGCCGGCCGCCGGGACGCGAGGCTTACCCCGGCGACATCTTTTATCTCCATTCCCGGCTCCTGGAGCGTTCGACCCACCTGAATGCTTCCCAGGGCGGCGGGAGCATGACGGCCCTGCCCATCGTCGAAACCGAACTGGGAGAGATCGCCGCCTATATCCCCACCAACCTCATCTCCATCACCGACGGGCAGATCTACTTCGAGCAGCGGCTCTTCGCCGCCGGCTTCCTACCGGCTATCGATGTTACCAAATCCGTCTCGCGCATCGGCGGCAACGCCCAAGATCCTGCGGTGAAACGAGAGGCCGGGCGCCTCAAACTCGACTACCTCCAGTTCCTTGAACTGGAGGTCTTCACCCGTTTCGGGGCGCGCCTGGAGGCATCCATGGAGGCAAAGATCCAGCGCGGCCGCCTACTGCGCGACATCCTCAAACAAGATCGCCTGACGCCCTGGGCCATCGAGGCCCAGTTCCTGTGGATGGTGGCATTCAACGACGGCCTTTTGGACGGCGTGGGCACGGAAGCACTCCCGGCATTGCTGGCGCGTCTGCCGGCAAGGGCCGCCGCCGGGGGCCTGACGCTGGATATGGCGCGGGAGCGCTGGGTACAAGCCGCCGCCGACTGGATCCGGGAGGCCAGGGGATGAGCAAGGGCCACGACCTGGCCGATCACCTGCGGGCCCTGGACGACATTCACGGGGTGATGAGCGCCATGAAAAACCTTGCCTTTGCCGAGACCCGCAAACTCGCCCGACACCTGGAGGACCAGCGGCTGCTCTTCGCGGGTATGGAAGACATGCTGGCCGACTTTCTGCGCTTCTACCCCCAAGCGCCCCAAGGGCTGGGCGAGGCACGAACGGTATATCTGCTGATCGGCTCCGAGCGGGGTTTCTGCGGCGACTTCAACGAAGAACTGCAGGACGCCTTCGCTGCCCTCCGCATCCCGTCCCCGGGCGCCGGTCAGCCCGCTGTAATGGCCGTAGGCCGCAAACTCGCCGAACGTCTGGAGGGAGTGGTGCCCCTGGCTGCGCATTTCCCCGGCCCCAACGCCACGGAGGAGGTCGAGCCCGTCCTCAGCCGGCTGGTAGAGGGGCTTGACCGCCAACGCCCCGCGCAGGGCTTCCTGCGCCTCGGCGTGTTGCACCATGGGGAAGAAGAGGGCGATGGCGTGCGCCTATCGATTTTTGAACCCTTTCGCCGCCCTACCCGGGAAGCGCCGGCCTTTCCCGACCCTCCGCTCCTGAACCTCCCCCCGGCGAATTTCCTCATAGAGTTCGCCGATCATTATCTCCTCGCCGCCCTCTATGCCGTGCTGTACCGTTCTTTGATGGTGGAGAATCGGCGCCGCCTGCAACACATGGACGACGCCACGCACCGACTGGAGCAAAGGATGGAAGAACTGCAGCGACAGCGCAACCAGTTGCGCCAGGAGGAAATTACCAACGAAATCGAGGTCATCATGCTCGGCCAAGCCATCCTGGACCCATCAACCCCCGCGGCGAAAACGGATTACCCTCAGGACGGGGAGACCCCATGAACCATTGACCGACGGGCAGTTCGAAAAACGGCAAGCGAGTTGTCGGCGCGAGGATTTTTTCAAACTGCCCCAACGTAAATAATCGGCCCGGAGGAACCCTGCAATGCACAATACCCATGAAGTCCTTGCACTCCGCAGCGACCCTGCTATCCTCATACCATTTTAGACGCCGTCAAAAATATCCATGAATCTACCCGCCCCATCCAGCAACAAATCAATTTTCCAGCGCTTGCATCTGCGCCGCTGGTTCGCTCAGGGCCTGCTCATCTCGCTGCCCATCGGGCTGACCATCTATGTGGTGCTGTGGATCGGCTCCTGG
>JAJYQY010000018.1 GCA_021794385.1 Pseudomonadota bacterium
CAGCATCCTGCACCGTATGATAGTGGCCGCGAAACAGCAATTTGCCTCCAGCAGAGTGGCTGCTGGCCAAAAGGAAGAGTTGGTCCACCGGGAATTGGCGTTCCTGGAGGATCTCCAGCATCGTTTCACCGACAGCGCCGGTAGCGCCAAGAATGGCCACATGATAATTTTGTTTTTTCATACTATTCCTTCATCAATCTGCGGTCAGTGCGGCTACGACTGCCTGGCCCATGGCCCGGGTCCCTACCGGATGCGTTCCGGGGCTCGCAATATCCGCCGTCCGATAGCCGCTATCGAGCACCCGCATCACCGCCCGTTCCACGCGCTCGGCCCACGCCTCGGCCTCCAAGGAATAGCGCAACATCATGGCCACCGAAAGGATGGTGGCCAGGGGATTGGCCTTGTCCTGGCCGGCGATGTCCGGCGCCGAACCATGGATGGGCTCGTACATTGCCCGCCCCTCTCCCAGGGAGGCCGAGGGCAGCATGCCGATGGATCCGGTAAGTTGACTCGCCTCATCAGAGAGGATATCGCCGAATATATTGCCCGTAAGCAATACGTCAAACTGCGCCGGAGCACGGATCAACTGCATGGCGGCGTTGTCCACATACATATGACTCAGGGCCACATCGGGGTACTCCCGTGCCACTTCCGTAACGACCTCGCGCCATAGGCGGGTGGTTTCCAGGACGTTGGCCTTGTCCACCGAGCACAACTGTTTACGCCGCCCCTGGGCCGCCCGAAAGCCCACATGGGCAATACGACGGATCTCTGCTTCATCGTAAACCATCGTGTTGAAGGCGCGCCGCAAGCCGTCAGGGCCCGTCTCGATGCCCCGGGGCTGACCGAAATAGATATCGCCGGTGAGTTCGCGCACCACCAGGATATCCACATCCCGGACGAGTTCGGGCTTCAGCGGCGATGCCTCCAGGAGCTGGGGAAAGATCTGCACCGGACGTAGATTGGCGTATAGATCCAGATCCTTGCGGAGACGCAGCAACCCCTGCTCCGGACGCCGGGCGGGCGGCAGGGTATCCCATTGCGGACCGCCCACGGCACCGAGGAGGACCGCATCGGCCTCCAGGGCCATCTGCAGGGATTCCGGCGGCAGCGGGTCGCCGCACCGATCGATGGCCGCCCCCCCCACGGCACCTTCCACGCACTGTAGCTTCAGGCCCGCGGCCGTATCGACCGCATCCAATACCAGGCGCGCGCTGGCGACAATCTCCGGGCCAATGCCGTCGCCGGCAAAAATGGCGATTTTCTTCATGCCAGATCCTTTTTCATGACAACGCGAATAATATAGGGATTTTCTTTTCCCGGCTCGGGATTTTCGGGGATGTGGTTAAAGGGATAAACCCCGGCGCCCAGGCCAAAATCATCGGCCTCGACAATGCGGCGCTGAGGCCCTGTGGCTTGTTCCGGATGGATCAGGACAAAGCTCACCCCGACCGCCCCTTCGCGCTGGCGGGCGGCCTCCAGATACATGCGCCGGGTGATTTCTCCGTGCAAGACCCGAAAAAAACGCGCCACCGTATCCACGGGAACGCCAAAACGCGCTTCCAGCCCCACCCTTTCCTCCAAGCCCTGGGCGCTGCGGCGCGGTAAATCACGCAAAAACTCCCCGGCCCGCGCCGTCGCCAACAGCAAGGCCCGCAACTCCGCGTCCTCCGCCAGTTCACCAAAGCCGTTATAATGAGCAATAAACAAAGGTTCCGGCAAAGGCAGCTCGGCCACCCGCTCCTGGGGTGGTATGCCTGCATCCACCAGCACACCGGCCGGAGCCCGCACCGCGCCATTTTTTCCGCGTAACCAATCCCACATGGAGTTCTCCCGATTCCCAGCGGAACACATTTGTGAAAGGATAACATGAACTCTTTTTTCACGGCAGAAGGAGGTGCCATGGCGGCTCCGTTCATCCTAACGGCAGTGGGCGCAGGGGTTTTGCCCGATGACCCACGGTAACGAAGTGGAAAGACTGCTATTGCCCAGCGCCGACAATGGGACTGAAACAGCGAAACAGCAGCATCCCGTGAACGCCCTGCTGCCCATCACGGGCCTCATTCTGGCCGGTGGCGCCGGACGGCGTATGGGCGGCGCGGACAAGGGCTGGCTGTCCTGGCACGGTCAGCCCTTGATTAAGCAGGCATTGCAACGCCTCCGAGGTCAGGTTGCCGAGATACTCATCAGCGCCAACCGCAATCTGGATCGCTATAGTCAGTGGGGTTATCCCGTGCTCACGGATCCCCAACCCGGCTTCCAGGGCCCCCTCCTGGGCCTCTTGGCAGGCCTGCAGGCGGCGCGGCAACCCTGGCTGCTGAGCCTCCCCGTCGACAGCCCCGCCCTTCCCGCAGATATCGTGGCGCGCTTTTGGGAGGCGCGGGAGCAAAGCGATATCGTGGTGGCCCGCAGCGAGACCCACTGGCAGGCGGTGCTCTGTCTGTGCCGGAGCGGCCTTGCCCCCCACTTGCGTCATTATCTGGAAGGGGGAGGACGGCGCGCCCAGGACTGGTTTCGTGATCTCGACTACAGCACCCTGGTCCTGCCGGTAGAAAATTTCCGGAACTGCAACTACCCCGAGGATCTGGAATGATTGCGCTTGGCATTGTAGGATATAGCGGTAGCGGTAAAACCACCCTGCTCTGTGCGGTCCTACCCCTGCTGCGGCAACGGGGTATGCATCTGGCCGCGGTGAAAAGCACCCATCACGACGTGGAATGGGACAAACCCGGCAAAGATAGTTACCGGCTACGGGAAGCGGGTGCCGAAACCGTACTCTTCACCGGCCCGAAACGCTGGTTCATGGCCCGCCAGGCACCGATGACGGCGGGCCTCGCGGAATTGCTGGAAGCCCTGGATCCGGCGACGGATCTGGTGCTCGTGGAAGGGTGGAAGGCCCTCCCCATCCCCAAGATCGAGGTCCACCGTCCGGCCCACGGCAAAGCCTTGCTGGCCCCGGACGATGCGCGGATCCTGGCGGTGGCCAGTGATGGGCCCATCCTCGGCGACCAGCCGCGGCTGGATCTCAATGCGCCGGCGGCGGTGGCCGAATTTATCTGGCATTGGTACTCAAAGGAGCAAGCAAATGGCCCATTGCGGCAGCGATAACGAGCACGACCCCAACGCCCGAAGTGTTGCAGAAGCCAGCACCGCCATCCTCGCCGCGAGTCTCCCGGTCAAGGGTCGCGAGGCCCTCCCCCTCTCCGCCGCCCTGGACCGGGTCCTCGCCGAAGACGTTTTGGCCCCCGCAGATGTGCCTGCCTGGCCCAATTCCGCCATGGACGGCTATGCCCTCCGGAGTGAGGACCTGGGGTCGGCGCGCCGCATCATCGGCAAGGCCTTTGCCGGCCATCCCTTCACCGGTCGTGTAGGGTCCGGTGAATGCGTTCGTATCATGACCGGTGCCGTGCTGCCCGCAGGCGCCGACGCCGTGCTGATCCAGGAGCAGGCCGAAGTCCATGACGGCATGGTCACGCCCAGCGTCCCTCCCGCAGCGAGGGCCAACATCCGCTTCGCCG
>JAJYQY010000044.1 GCA_021794385.1 Pseudomonadota bacterium
GGCCGCCGGCGCGACAGACGGCTCCTGCATACTCGGGGGCCAAGGAAAAAGGCTCGCCGTTACGTTCATAGGCGCTGAGGGCGACGATGGGCGGGGGCGAGGCGGATGGCTTCATCGGCGCCTACCAGAGCGTTCCATCGTGCCTATCCCTGCCGTCCAGAGAGTGAATGGCGCCATAGAGATCCGGTCGGCGATCCCGAAACAGTCCCCATTCGATGCGCTGCGCGGCGATGGCACCGAGGTCGAGGTCGGCGCTGATCCAGCCCTCCTTGCTGCCCGCTTCGGCGATGAGGGCGCCAGTGGGGTCGGTGATGAAAGAGCCGCCATAAAAGGTGATCTCCGCATCTCTGCCGATCTCCCGACCGACGCGATTGGCGGCGATGACGGGGATCAAATTGGCAGCGGCGTGACCCTGCATGACCCGGGTCCAGTGGCCGCGGCTGTCGATTTCCGGCGCCTGGGGTTCCGAGCCGATGGCCGTCGGATAGAGAAGAATCTCGGCGCCGCGCAGGGCCATGACCCGGGCCGCTTCGGGAAACCATTGATCCCAGCAGATGGCGACGCCCAGACGACCGTAGCGGGTAGGAAAGACCTGAAAACCGGTATCGCCGGGGCTAAAGTAGAATTTCTCCTGGTATCCGGGGCCGTCGGGGATGTGCGCCTTGCGGTACAGGCCCAGGTCCCTGCCGTCGGCGTCAAAAAGCACCAGGCTGTTGAAAAAGGCATTGCCTGCCCGTTCAAAAAAACTGACCGGCAATACGACCTGACGCCGCCGCGCCAGTTCCTGCATGGCGCGCAGCGCCGGATGCTCGTCCCGGCTGCGGGCCAGGGCAAAGAAGCGGGGATCCTGGTCCTTGCAAAAATAGGGGGTGCTGAAAAGCTCCGGCAAGAGGATGATCTGTGCCCCCGCGTCGGCCGCCAGATCCACCCAGTGCATGGCCTGGGCGATGTTCTCCTCTTCGTCGGGACCCACCGACATCTGCACCGCGGCTACCTTGACCATCATGATCCGCCCCCCCCCAGTCCTTCGCCGCTTCCCATTCTACTTGAGGCAGGAGCCGGGGTCAGCAGCCATGAGCCGTCAGCGCGGACCCGGTGGCGGAGGAGATGCCCAGAGGGGGAATTGCGGTGCACCAGGCCCCGCCGAGGGCGGTGGGCTGGCCCAGATTGGCGCTTGGGGTGGTGGGGCCCGAGGCGATGGCGGCGGCATCGGCGGTTGGGCGGCCCCCGTCCAGCCCCCGTAGTAGGGCCAGAGAAAAGCGGGAGCGTAGACGCTGTGGGGCGGATGGGTGCGGGGGACCCGGCTGTTTTCATAGTTCTGGATGGCCGTCAGCAGGTTGAGGCGGCTGATGATCGCCTCCTGCGTCAGGGAATGGGATGCCCTGGGTGGAGCGCTTTCCGGCGCTGCCGCCACGCTCGCCGGTGGGGATGGCGGCGCCGGTGTTTCCTCGCCGACAACGGTGATATGGCGCGCATTGGCGGGCGGAGTATTCCCATAGCTGGGCACGCCGGCAGGGGAAAGCCAGCGGTAGATCGTTGCCCCGGATGCAACTGACGCAGTAAGCAGGACCGCCATGACGAAAAGCAGGGCCAGGGACGGTCGTCGGGACGGATGCGGCCGGCTTCCGGGCTGACCTGATGGGCCTAGGCACTGGTGCATGGCTGAGGAACCTGTTTGGCTATCTTATAGAACTTATTATAGAAAAGAGCTGGAATTAATCCATTTGAAATGGCACATAATTATATTATAATTAAAATTAGTGGTCCATAAGGCAAGGCAACCGCCCGTAAAAGTGACAAAATGGTTGCTGCAGTCGAAGGGGGTCGCCGCATCGGGTACCCATGAGTGGTATCCGCCGCGCCTTGGGGGGCAGGACGATCCGCGGCGCGGCAGGCCAGTTTTTTCAACGGCTCGATAGGGGGCTTCTTGCATGGAGTGGTGGTGCCCGGTGCGGGTAGCGCCGGTGTTGTTTCGCTCGTTTCAGGCTAGGAGGAACAGATGAACAAAATGGATACCCGGACGGATAGTTCAGAAAACCGCAAGCCGGCAGCCGCGACAAGGGATTCCCGCAGACGTTTGGCCCTGGGCCTAAGTGCTGCGCTGGCCGCTCTTGGAGGCGTCTCCTTGGCCCATGCCTTCGGTGAGTTTCCGGCCAAGGTGCCGGTACCGGCGAACAACCCCATAACCCCCGCGAAGCTTGCCTTGGGCAAGCAGCTCTACTTCGATCCCCGCATCTCCTTGTCGGGTACGGAATCCTGCGACACCTGTCATAACGTCGCCAGCAACGGCACGGACAACCTGGGCCACTCCTTCGGGGTCTTCGGCAGGGTTGACGTTCCGCGCAACACGCCTACCGTTTTCAATGCGGCCTTCAACACCGTGCAGTTCTGGGATGGTCGAGCCAACAGCCTGGAGGCCCAGGCCAAAGGGCCCATCACCAATCCGGTGGAGATGGGCATGCCCAATGGCGAGGCCGTGGTCAAGCGGCTCCAGCAGATCCCCGGATACCGAAAAGAATTTGCCCAGGTTTTCGGTGGCAAGGACCCCATCACCTTCGACAACGTGGCGGCGGCCATTGCCACCTACGAACGTACCCTGATTACTCCGGACAGCCCTTATGACCAGTATGTCAAAGGCGACAAAAAAGCCCTCGATGCCTCGGCCACGGCCGGGATGGGCTTGTTCAAGTCCTTGGGCTGCGACACCTGTCACGCCGGACCCATGTTTGACAACCCCGGTACGCCCATGGGTACGGGATTCTTTCAGAAGTTTCCCCTCCACCCCACAAACGCCGAATGCGCCAAGTATGAGCAAAAGTATCAGTTCATGAAGGATCCGGGCCGCTTTGATGTCACCCACAACCCCGCCGACAAGTATTTCTACAGGGTGCCCGGCCTGCGTAACGTGGCCCTGACGGCCCCGTATTTTCACAATGGCTCGGTACAGACCTTGCCGCAAGCGGTGCGGGTCATGGCCGCCTGCCAATTGGGCAAGAACCTCAATGATGCGCAGGTGAAGGATGTGGTGGCCTTCCTTGACAGCCTCACCGGCAAATTCCCCAAGGAGACCCTGCCGCATCTGCCCCAGACCCCCAATACCAGCATCCTCATGGATGTGCCGCATCTGGAAAAGGCGGCAGCCCACAAGAAATAAGGCCTGGACACGGCCCCAGGGAGATCAGCCTGGGGCCCTTTTAGCGAGGAAGCCTTGGGAAAAAACCCTTGCAGCGGGGCGTTGGCGGTCCTTCCGTAAGGAAAAGTTCCGTCTGCGGATAGCTCTATCAAGGAGCGATTTCGCGCAACGTCGAGCGCATGTCGCGCTTGCCCAGCCCCCCGCGGATGATCACGATCTTGCCTTGGCGACTCCGGTAAATCAGGGTCGGCACGATGCTTTGTCCGGTGGCGCGGAGGATGGCGAGGTTCTTTTCCAGGGCCTTTTCCGTGGCGGGATTGGGCAGGATCTCGGCCAGCCCTCCGAAGTGTTCCATGTTGAATTCCCGTTCGTTTTTCGTGATGGCGGCAAGGGGGTCTTTGGCTTCCAGCATGGCCGCCGCCTTGCCCGGGCTGGATTCGGTAAGATAGCCCACGGGCACATAGCGCACCGTCACGCCCATGGGTTTGATCAGCGGCTGCAGTTCGTCAAAGACCACATGACAATAGGGGCAATTGGGATCAAAGATCATGTAGAGTATATGCGGCCCCTTGCCTTGGGCCACCCAGTGGGCATGGCTCAGGCGTTGCAGCAGGGTGCTGTTTTCTGCGCCTGGGCTGTTTTGGGCAGAAACCGTCACGGCCAGTGCCGGCTGGGACAATGGTAGCCCGGCGCAGAGGATCAAGCCTGCGGCCCAGGTCGCCAGATAACGCATACGCATCGCTGTTCCCCTTGTTTGGTTGGTTGTGGTAGAAATAAATTATAGCAAATTCCGGACCACAACGGTCGGCTTCGCCGCTGGCCTTCCCCCCTCCCCGCGCCATTCCCGTTTTCCCAGCCATCCTGGCCGGGGTGGACCCTGTCCACCAGTTCCCTGGGGCGGCGGCCATGCGCCGAAAGGCGGAAATGGGCATGTTCTCCACCCGCTGCACGCTAGCTATGGGGTATTGCCATCATGGTCAATACGACCTATAGTCATAACCATACAAGTCTGGTCCATGGGATTTTACTTATGGCTAATATACGGTCGGTTGCTGGAGCGTTGATGCTGCGACGAGCGCAGGCCATGCTGGGTGAGCAAAACGGATATCTGTTGGTATCCGTAATCTATTGAGAGGTTAGGAAAAGGCCGAGAGATATCGGCCTTTATTTTTTTAAGGAGCTGTAAGATTCCGGTGAGTGGTCTCCTCCTTGGGAGGAGGCTGGTAATGTCACTGCATAATCCGCCGGTGGGCAGATTACGCAGCGGCGATTCCCATAATAGATACTCGGGAGGAAGTCGATGAGAAAGAGCCGCCGCGTGGGGGTTTTTTTAGCCATGTTGGGTCTATGTTATGGTGCGGGGACGAGTTATGCGGCATCGGCGGAATCGGTGCGTGCCATGGATTACGAATCCTTGTCACCCGCTGCATTGGCGCTCATGCACCTTTCGCCGGTGGCTTATGCCGGCGTGGGGGCCATGCCGGTAGCACCCAGGATGTGGAGATTTCAGACGCAGACCTTCTCCAGCCAGGCCCAAGGGGGGGTAAATAGCCCCCAGTTTATCGACCAGTCGATGTTACTGGTAAAAACCGGTTTGTCCCCTATCCTTCCCGGCACTACGGCAGCACCCATGGCCTTGGCGCCCGACGCCTCCGTCACCCCCCTCGCCGCAGCCAGTGAGCCGCCGCAGACGTCGCGTTTGGCCCTTGCCCTGCAGATGCTTGCCAGCCAGGCCTATTACTGGGCTACCCACCCCTTGTCCGCCCTGGAGTCGAGCGGAGATGCGGCAGTGGGTGCCCACGGCGCCGCTGAGCTCGCCGCTGACATGGGCCGGGAAGGCCAGGCCGATGATAGTGTATCCCATTGGTTTTCGGCCCGCTCCCTGGTGGGGGACGCCGTGAAGTTTATCGGCGCTCCCTATCGCTGGGGTGGCATGAGTCCGGCAGTGGGTTTTGATTGCAGCGGTTTTGTAAAATACGTGTTGGCAAAGTTTGATATCCATGTCCCCCGCACTTCCTATGCGCAGGCGGCCAGCCTGCGGCGGGTATCCCGCATCGATCTCAAGCCCGGCGATCTGGTGTTCTTCAACACCATGCGCCGACCCTTTTCCCATGTCGGGATTTATATCGGCCATCAGCGCTTCGTAAGTGCGCAAACGCCGCGAAATGGGGTGCAGGTGGCCAGTCTGGATAATCCCTACTGGGCGGCGCACTATGACGGGGCGCGGCGCTTGCCGCGCACCGGTTCCGATCCGGGAGATGGCAGCAACAGCTCCTGACCCCCTCTATCGAGAGTGCGGTCGGGAAGACAGCGAATACGGGGCTGCCATGGCGGCCCCGTATTCGTTTGGTCAACCTTTCACATCCCAGTGGGGTCCGACGTGGCCGGCACGGATCCAATCCAAATAACGGCGCGCCTCATCTATGCTGAGATAAGACGGCTCTTGGCTGTGATGATAACGCACGCAGACATGATGCCCGGTTGCCCGGGCGTGGGCGCCGGTGAATCCGTCGTGGGATTGTGCCACCCGCGAAAGACTGGCATCGATGGCCTGCGCGAGCTCGAAAACCGCAAGCTTCGAACCTTCCTCTGGTTTTTCCAAGTGTCTGAAAAGCAGCATAAAAACTCCACCTTGGTCAATGCAAGCCGGATCTAGGCTCATCGCGTTTTCCATGGTCCCTCATAGCTTGCCGTAAGAATGTAGCCCTCCGAGAAAGAGGTCTACGCCGATAAAACAAAAGGTCACCACCACAAGGCTGGTGAAGGCCCACCAGGCCATGGGGCGGCCCCGCCAGTGGCGTTGGTTGCGGGCGTGGAGGAAACCTGCATAGTTCAGCCAGACGATGAGCGCCCAGCTTTCTTTCGGATCCCAGGACCAGAATCCTCCCCACGCCTTGGCCGCCCAGACGGCGCCGAGGATGGTGGCGGCGGTGAAGAAAAGAAAACCGAACATGATGGTGCCCGAGATGGTGCTATCGAGGACTTGCAGATCCGGCAGGCGCTTTTGCAAAAATCCTCCGCGCTGTTCCGCCCTTTCCTTGAGGAGATAGGCGAGACCGGCCATGGCGGCAATGTAAAAATTGGCGTAAGCAATGAACATGGCGGGGACATGGATCTTCATCCAGAAACTTTGTAAGGCCGGAATGAGGGGCTGGATGCGGTTGAGATGATAAGCGGCGCCCACCCAGACCAGGAAGATGTCGGCCACGAGGACCAAGGGCAGAACAAAGGCGCCGAGCCCGCGGTTTTCGGTGCGTTCTTCGTGAAAGAGATAAAAGAGAATCGTCGTGGCGCAGAAGAGCACCATGACGTCGTAGAGATTGCTGACGGGGATATGCCCCCAGGAGGGGTGCCCGAGATAGGTTTCCTGCCAGCGGATGGCCAGTCCCGCAAAACCGAGGGTGACGGCCGCCCAGGCGAGTCTGTGCCCCCATCGCCCGGCGTCCTCATGCCCCAAGAAGAGATACAGATAATATCCGACAGCACTGAGGGCAATCGCCCCGCTCATCCAGTAGAACATGGCATTGCTATGGAAAAAATAGCGGAGGGCGAGGCTGTTGTCGGGGGTGTAGCCGAGTTGATAGAGGCCGACACCGATCCCGCCGATGGCGAGTACAGCGAGGAAGAGCACGCGGAAGGATGGCCAGCGCAAGCCGAACCACATCAGGCCGGCATACCAGAGGCCGAGGATGATGTACTGCCACATCCAGAAGTCGGCACGGAACAATACCCAAACGGCGAGGGCGCCGGACGTGAGAAAAAGGGCCCAGGCGATACGTTGGTGCTGCTCGCCGGGATGCCGGGTCTCATGAAAAGGGAGTGTGACGCGGGTGTTTTGCGCTTCTATGGACATATGATCTCCTTACGGTTGGTGTTGCGGCATGATGTTTTTTATGTGCTCATGGCACGGTTTTTACGGGTACGGTCCAGACGTGATCATTGACGGAAGTGACCCGAAGTACATAAGGACCTGCTGCTAACGGCGCCGTGTTGATCGGCGGGAGGGTAATTATGGCCTTGGCCCCTACGCCGGCAACGATACCGAAGTGGTGGGCGGTGAATTGCTGATACGGGTAATCATTTTGGAAGCTCTTCTTGGGAAGGTTGGACAAGGTCTTGGTGTTCCAAGTTCCCACGATTCGACCATCTTGGGTTTGTTGGAGTTCGATGCGCAGGATATGGGAAGGTTCGGCGGGGGTCCCGGCGTCGAGATAGGCCTGGAAGCGCAGCGATCCATCTTTGAGGATCACGGCGTTGCTCAGGGAAAGATGATGTTTGGACGGGCTGACGGGACCGCCGTGGAAGGGCGTGATCACGGAACCCCGGTAATAGCTGTAAGTGCCGACGACCCAGGCTACGGTGATCCAAAAGAGTACGAGCCCCAGCCGTTTGAAGGTCCTTTCGGAGAGGGGGAGAGGCAAGCTACCACCCAACCACTGAAACCACGCCCTTTCCCCGAAAGCCGGATTCCTGCGAAGCAGATAATTGTCGAGACTGTATGCGCCGCTACCCGCCAAGAACAGGGTAATCCCCATGGCGAAGTTGGCCGAGGCCATGGTCCATTCGTCAATACAGGTGGCACCCTGCCATCCGAAAAGCAGCATGAGTACGGCGGATAAGCCGATGCTCGCGATGGCCGCCAGACGGGTCAATAGACCGGCGATCAGCATGAAGCCGGCAATCATTTCTATGGCGCTAAAGACGATGACGCCGATATAGAGCAGGGTGAAGTGATGGAGCATGTAGGAAATCAGGTGATCGGTGCCAAGTAGCGCACCGGGCATGGCTGTCTGGAATTTATAGGCCATCCAGTGGCCCGCCGGGTCGAGCTTTTGTGGGCCATAAATGAAGCGGCGCGTGCCGCCTCCCCAGTAAATCCAGCCCTGCACGAAACGAACGGCAAGGAGGGCAATGGCTGCCATGCGCCAGGCATTGGCGGGATTGGCGGCGGACGGTAGGGTGTATTTTGCGGTCATGCTGGTTTTCTCCGTATTTGTGGGGTGACGCTAGCGGCCTGCGGAAATCTTGCTTTGACCATGGGTTCACCCCATGAGGTGATCGACCCCGTTTGGGCCATAGCTCCTGGTATGAGCATTTTCGATGCCAATTTATGGTGATGGATTGGGGAAATTCTGCAAAGAGCCCATCCTTGTCCGGACGGCCGGAGATTTCTTTTACGGCTTTATGCTACTGGCCCAGGCAGTCCTCCTCGGCGCTGGGAGATGGTCGGAATGGGCCCGGTGGTAAAGCTGATCAATGAACGGCGCTGGAGCCCGGTTTGATGTTTCCCGAGGAGGCGGGAATGTCTATATATTCGGATATGATTGGCTGCCGTTAACCATTTCTCGCGCCATAATCCATCACCGAGTTGGCCCCAGGTGATGGCTGCTAGCCTGGTGTGGGCAAATCGTCGGGGCCTACCCACTCGTAACGTGGCGCGCCCGCAGCGCGGGGAATATATCCCTGCTCCTGGAGCAATTTGGCTAGGGCCATGGCAGCATCTCCTGCCTTGGCGCTATTTTCGATAATATTAGCGGAAATGGCCCCCGCTTCCTGGGCGCTCAGATAGATGGTTACCATTTTTTCCTGTTCATCCTTGATCAGCATCATAACTCCTTATTGCCCGAAGGGATGGGGCGGTTGGCGGAAATGATCGTCTATCCGGTAATTCTGCTCGGCGAGCAGATAAATCAGATCTAGGGTTTCCTTGCCGAACTGGTCGGCATTCTTGACGATAGGCTCAACAAGATTGCTGAGATCTTTTTTCTCAAAACGCAGGGTGATACCGGATGAATCTTTCGCTAAAACGTCCATGGTGTCTCCTGTTCGTTAGGAAAAATAACAATACATATTGAGTAGTTCAAGAAGCGGAATTTGTCAAATTACCTAGTTGGATTTCAGGGCGGATCTGTCGGCATGGGCTAGTGGATCAGAAGATTTTGATGAGGGCGAATGATTTCTACGGCGGCGCCATGGCGCAGATGATCCGACCCCCGGCCGAGCCGGGTGAGCAGGCGATGGCGGCGTTGCCGGCAAGGCCGTCGCCGAGGATGAGGATGCGCCTAGCCATGGAACCCGGTCCCTTGCGCACGGGCGGGCCGACTGTTGCGCCAGGCCAGCCAGAGGAGGGGGAAGGCCCAGAAGGCCGAGAGGATATAGATGTGGTCGAGGCTGACTAGGCCTTGCAGGGGGCCGAGTCCGAAGGAGCCGATGCCTTCGCCCACCATCAGGGCGCCGACCAGGAGCCCGGCCATCTGGGTGCCTTCCTCGGGGTGGGCGGCGATGCCGTAGGCCATGCTGTAGGGGTAGTAGATGCCGCAGGCGACCCCCGGCGGCGGTGAAGGCGATGAGCAGGGCGCTGGCCGCCCCTTGCAAAAACCCCGCTTCCCGGAGCGGCCCTTCCACGGCTTTGGGATCGGAGATGTCCGCTTGAAAGGCCTGGGCCTTGCCATGTTTTTTGCTGATTGCGGCGACAACCGCGTCTGCCTCGCCTTGGCCCTTACGATAGTGGACAGCCACCTGTGCCCCGGCATCTGCCAGGGCCTTGGCAATGGCTTGCCCGAGTCCACCGCTTGCCCCCGTCACTAAGGCCCTACGTCCCTGAAGATCAATGCTGATCATACCGGTACCCCGATGATGTCCAGGTGAAAATCTTCGCCTTGCCAGCGCCCGCTGTCCTGCCAGTAAATGGTGAACTGGATATTTTCCCCCGCCTGCAGGTTGCGGGTGGGGAGAGTGACCAAGTGTGCCAGACCCCAGTCCTCGGAGGGCGCATCCTGAGCATTTTGCCAGCCGTTGACACCCCAATGCAGGGTAAAGGGAGCCCGGAGGAGGATGCGCAGTTCCTGGCCGGCGGGCATCTGCCGCGGCCGCTGGCGCAAGCGCCAGATCCGGTAATCGAGGTGGGGACGCTGACCCTGATACCGCACCAGGTGATAGCCGCCAAAGCTGTCGCTGGCCTCGCCTAGGGAGGACCGGGGGCTTTGCCCGCGGCTGCCATGAGGTGGTTTCCTTATCCATGCGCGCAAGAGAACTCCTGGAGAATAGGAGGCTTTGACGAGGCGGGTCGGCGGCAGCGCCGGGGTCACTGCCGTGCTGCGGCACAAGTGCGCCACGCCGATGGCAAGGAAACCACCCTTGTAATCACCGGTGGGAAAGTGACGCGGCTTGTCGCCGTAATAATAAGGATTTCCCCATTTCCTTACTGTATATCAGAGTGGTTCCCGCCATGAAAAGTTCCAGGTGATCCGTTGCGAAAACCGGGCAGAGCGGGATCGCGGCGCTACGCCTGTTCCGGGAAGTATTGGCTTCTCGTCCGGCACTATGATCCAATAAGGATTGCCGGCCGGAATCTTCGGCTGCAAGCATATTATGCGCCGCCCTCAGGTGCTACGGGCCTTGGTACGGGCGTCATGGCCCGCTGGATTGTCGACGGGCAGAGGAGGGTTGTTTGGAGAGCCGTGCTCACGCCATTGTGGCCCTCGCATTTTTGGTCCTGCTGGGGATCGGGGTGGTCGTTGCCGGGCTGTGGATGCACCATGGCCGGCAAACCGGTCTGCTTTATGATGTCGTCTCGCCCTACAGTGTGACGGGCCTGCAGGAGCAGGCGCCGGTGCGTTATAAGGGCGTACGGGTGGGCGAGGTGCGTTCCATCGGTCTGGACCCGCGGAATCCGCGCATGATCCTGGTGCAGATCACGGTCAGCGAGGGCACGCCCATTACCCGTGCCACTTTTGCCGAGTTGGCCCCGCAGGGGGTGACCGGACTCAGTTATCTTTCGCTAAGCGACGCCGGGACCAACTTTGTCCCTATCCCCACCAGCGTCGACCATCCCGGCCAGATCCCCATGCACCCCAGCTTCATCGAAGTACTGTCGCGGACGGGCGAGTCCCTGGTCAATCAGAGTAACGAATTGGCGCAGCGCCTCAATGCCACCTTGGATGTGGGTAATCGCCGTCATCTGGCGCAGGCCATTCGGCAACTGGACACGGCCAGCGCGCAGTTGGTGCAACTGGAAACGGCCCTGCTGCCGACCGTAAAGGCCTTACCCGCCGTGCTGGCCGCTACCCGGTCGACCATGCAGGAGAGCCAAAGCATGCTGAAGAATCTCAACCAGCTCACCATATCCGCCGCAGGGCCATTGCGCGAGGTGGGTATCGCTGCCCGGTCCATTCAGGGCTTTGGCAGCTCCGGAGAAAAGGTCACGGCAACCCTCAATTACAGCACCTTGCCCCAATTGGAGATCCTCACCCACCGCCTCAACAGCGTTACGGATGCCTTGGAGGGCCTGAGCCGGTCACTGCAGCGCTCGCCGCAGTCGCTCCTTTATGGCGCCAAGGCCCCGCCCCCCGGACCGGGGGAAAGGGGCTTCAATGGGGGAGGAGGTTCATGAAATGCCGGTATTTTTGGCGCATCGGCGCCCTGCTGTCAGCGGCGCTCCTGCTCTCGGCCTGTGCGACAACGAGTCCCTGGCGGGTACCCTACAGCATTGTGCCGGCAACGGCCGCCGAGTCTTCCGCAGCCACCACCCGACAGGATCAGGTGGTGGCCGCCCTTCCGGTCCTGCGCCTGACCCCGGTGACCGCTCCGGAATGGCTGCAGGGCCACGATTTTCATTACCGTCTGCTCTATCGGAGCCCGCAGCAGGCATTGTACTACCCGGACGCCCGCTGGGTGGCCACGCCGGCACAGATGATGGGGGATCTGCTCCAGGGACGGCTTACGGAGTCGGGGCGGTGGCAGGCGGTATTGTCGCCCTCCAGCACGGGCAACGCAAAGCTGCTCCTGCAGGTACGACTGAACGACTTCGTTCTCGACTTCTCCGCTCCCCGGCAGGGAGTTGCACAAGTCGCGGGCGAGGCCACCCTGGTGGATGCCCAGAACTACCAAGTCCTTGGGCAGCAGCGTTTTGCTTTCCAGGCCCCGGCCATCCCCGCCAATCCCGATGGCGGGGCATTGGCCATGACCCGGGCGAGCAGTGCCTTTGTCAAGGCCGTCAGCCATTGGGCGGAGCAGGTGGCTCGGCATTCTTCGCCGAAATAGCGTCCGTCTGGATGCGGACGAAGGACGAAGGCAATCCGCGCAGGAATTGCCGGGATGAGCGCCGCCGGCTGCCGCCGCCCCCGTAGCCGATGCCGGCTTATTCCGCTTTCACCTTCATCACCAGCACCGGGCACCGGGCATGATGCACGATATCGTTGGCCACGGAGCCCAAGAGCAGTCGACCAATGGCTCCGTGGCCGTGACTGCCGACCACGATGAGATCCACCCCATGGGCCGTACCCCAGTGGATGACCGCCATGCCCATGCGGTCGGCGCTCTCCTCTACCGCCCAGTCCAAGGGCGGCGTCAGGGTTGGGAGTTTGGCCGCCAGCTTGGCCATCTCCTTTTGTGCCAGTTCCAGCAAACGGCCGCGCATGTCCAGCATGGGTGGCAGGATGTCTTCCGGGAGCTGCAGGGTGACGATCTGCGGATTGACCATGTGGATCAAGGTCAGTTGCGCACCGTGCAAGGCCGCCTCGCGGGCCGCCATCTGGGCCGTCGGTAGCGCCGCTGCCGAAAAATCGACGGCGGCCAGGATATGTTGAAAATGATTCGGATTCATGACGGCTCCCCTCCCTTGAGTTGGGTGAGTAATTCTTCGTAATTGAGATGCATGTTGTCCGCGCCGCGCCGATCGCGGTACTCGAAGACCCCCTGGGCGAGCACCCTGTCGCTCACCACGACCCGATGGGGCAGGCCAATGAGGTCCATGGTGGCAAATTGGACACCGGGACGCTCGTCGCGATCGTCCAGGAGCACCGTATAACCGGCTGCCTCCAGTTGGTCATGAAGCATCTCCGCCGCGGCGGCCACCTCCGGCGATTTCCTCCCATTGATAGCGACAATTCCCACCGTGAACGGCGCCAGCGCCGCCGGCCAGAGGATGCCGCGGTCATCAAAATGCTGTTCCACCGCCGCCGCCACCACGCGCGACACGCCGATGCCGTAACAACCCATGGTCACCGTGCGGTCCCGGCCCGTTTCATCCAGCACCGTCATGTTCATGGCCTTGCTGTAACGCTCGCCGAGCTGGAAGACATGGCCCACCTCGATGCCCCGGCGGATGCCCAGGGTACCGGTGGCACAGCGCGGACAAGCCTCGCCCGCGCGCACGCTGCGCAGGTCCGCCGCGGCGGCAAGGGGCAGGTCTCGCCCCCAATTGAGATTGATCCAGTGCAAGTCGGCGACATTGGCCCCGGTGCTGAAGTTCTGCACCGTCAGTGCGCGCTGGTCCGCCAGGATGGGCAGATCGCGCGGCAGATCCTTCGGCCCGATGAAACCCACCGGCGCGCCGCAGGCCTCCTCGGCTTCCTCCAGCGTGGCCAGGCGCAGGCCTTTGGCCGCGAGGGCGTTGGTCGCCTTGACCAGGTTGAGTTCATCGTCGCCGCGCAGCAGGAGCAGGACCGGCTTTTCATCGGCCATCACCACTACGGTCTTGACGATCCGCGCCGCTGAGATCTTCAGCATCTCGGCCTGGGCCGCCACGCTGCGGATACCCGGAGTGGTCACCTCTTCCGCCGCCAAGGGCGCCTCCGGCGCTTCGCCGGACAGACGGCTCTGGGCCAGCTCCAGGTTGGCGGCATAATCGCAGTGGTGGCAAAAGACAATGGCATCCTCACCGGAGTCGGCCAGGACATGAAACTCATGGGAACGCTTGCCGCCGATGGCCCCGGTATCTGCCTCCACCGCCCGAAAGTCCAGCCCCAGCCGGGTAAAGATACGGGTATAGGCAGCAAACATCGCCTGATAGGTGCTTTCCAGAGACGCCGCCTCCAGATGGAAGGAATAGGCATCCTTCATGACAAACTCCCGCCCGCGCATCAGCCCGAAGCGCGGGCGGATCTCATCACGGAACTTGGTCTGGATCTGATAGACGTTGATGGGTAGCTGCCGATAGGAATGGATTTCGCGACGCAGCAGGTCCGTCACCACCTCCTCATGGGTCGGCCCCAGACAAAACTCCCGCTCATGGCGATCGCGGATGCGCAGCAACTCCGGCCCATACTGCTCCCAACGCCCCGACTCCTGCCACAGCTCCGCCGGCTGCACCACCGGCATCAGGATCTCCTGCGCCCCGCAACGGTCCATCTCCTCGCGCACGACGCGCTCCACCTTGCGCAGCACCCGCAGCCCCAGAGGCAGCCAGGTATAGAGCCCCGAGGCCAGACGCCGAACAAAACCGCCACGCAGCAAGAGCTGATGGCTGACCAACTCCGCCTCGGCGGGGGTCTCCTTGAGGGTGGGTATGAACAGTTGACTGGCGCGCATGAAGATTCCTTATGAATGAACCCCCACAGTGTAAGAAAGCGCGGGCCACAAGAAAAGGCGCAATCCCCATCGACGTGGCCTGAAGCCGCGGAATCCCCCTTCAGCTCGAAAACATGGAGGCGAAGCGGCAACTATACTTGCAGTTGGGAAAGCATTCCCGCGACAGGAGATCGGCTGATGAACAGCATGGATGCATCACGGCGAAAAAAGGGAATCCGCATGGCCGCCACGGCGATGGGGTTGATGATGGCACCGGTATTGGCCTTGGCGCAAACGGTCGCCACCACCGTATCAGCCCCATTGCCGACGGCACAGCCGGGGCCGGCGGAACATTTCTACTATGGCCCGGGCATGATGGGCGGTTGGGGCCCCGGCTATTACGGTCCTGACATGATGGGCGGTTTTGGGCTGTTTTGGGGGTTACTGTGCCTGCTGGCTATCGTGGGTATCGTAGGCGGCATCGCGTTTTTGATACGCGGCGCTTTTATGTGCAGGCATCGACACGGGTGCAGGAGCGGGGTGGGGGACAACGGGAGTGCCGTCCTCAAGCTCCTGGGCGAGCGTTATGCACGTGGCGAAATCGGTCGTGACGAATACCTCGAAAAGCGGAGCGATCTGGAAAAATGAACGGGCATGCGGGGTGGAGGATCATATTGGCGGTGGGATGGCTCGCGGTCCTGACCGGCTGTGTGGTGGCACCTGGACCCGCCTATGTGGAGGGGTCGATCCCCGGGGCGGTGGTCGTGCCCGGGCCGCCGCCACCGCCGCCGGTGGCAGTGGTCCCGCCGGCGCCGGCGGTGGGCATGATCTGGATACCCGGGGCTTGGGCGTGGCGGGACCGATGGATATGGGGACCGGGGCGCTGGGCCTACCCGCCCCATCCCTACGCCCGCTGGGCGCCGGATCGTTGGTGGCATCGGGACGGGCACTGGTTCTGGGGTCGGGGTCATTGGGAAAGGCGGTAAGCTGCACTGCATTCCGGATGCCCATAAAAAACGCCCCCGTGCGGGGGCGCCAAGTGGGGCGAGTAAGACCTTAAGGTGCAGGCGGATGCGCTAGGCGGCAACGGCGGAAGTGTTTGCCCACCAGCATGAGGAACTGGATGGTCTGCTGGGTTTCGGGTTGTTTGACGATCTCCCAGAGGCCG
>JAJYQY010000077.1 GCA_021794385.1 Pseudomonadota bacterium
ACCTTTTCGAGTATGCTTAGGGCGATTTAGCGGCCCGAACGGGTCGGCACGTGCAATCGGCAATGAGAAGGAGGATGGAAGTGGATCCCAAGGCCTTAAACGAACGTTGCGTTAAACTTTTTCAAGACCCCAAAGTGCGCATGAAGATGTGGAATGCACGCATGTTCTGGCAAGTAGGCGATCAAATGAATGTTGCCCCCGAGGCGCTCACCCAACCCAAGGTCGACCTCTGCGAGCTCGAACTGCTCCTCAGCACCGCCGCCATGGTCGACTCCCAATGCGTTGCCGAGATCGACCAGCGCGAATCCGGCCGCGCCGCCTTTATTCAGCGTCAGGTACGCGGCGGCATGCGCCCGCTCCTGCGCAGCGCCGGCTAGGCACCCCCGCCCGGAGAACCCTTCTCCGCGGCCCGCTGCGGTACCGGGAGCAGCGTACGAATACGCTGCTCCCATTGTGTTAGCGGAAAGGGTCCCACCTGCCGCTCCACGATATGGCCATCGGCATCCACCAGGAATGAAGTGGGCGTCAGATTCACCGATCCAAAGGCCTGTGCCGCCTTTCCCTGCGGATCCATCAGCAGCGGATAATCCATACCCAAGCGCGCGGCCAGCGCAGCCACCTGCGTTTCCTCATCACCCGCCATGGCGATCCCGATCACGGTAAAGGGGGCCCCGGCAAAGTGCTGCTGCAAGGCCACCAGATCCGGAATCTCGGCGATACAGCCCGGGCAGCTCGTCGACCAGAAATTGACCACCAGCACCCTGCCCCGAAATCGCGCCAGGGAAACGGGTTGGCCTTGCAGCGACGGCAAGGTGACGGCCGGCATGGCGATCTGCAAGAGCCGCTGCCCCCCCGGCTGCAACCACACCCAGACCGCGCCCCCCAGGATCGCCGCTACGAGCAGGGCGATAAGCGCCTCACGGACACGCCTTCCCGCCCCTATCATGTCAGCAGCGCGTCCACCCGGGCGGCGCAGATAAAGTCATTTTCCGAAAGGCCGCCAATGGCGTGGGTACTGTAATGGACGACGCAGCGGTTATAACCCAATTCCAATTCCGGGTGATGGTCCTCCCGGTGCGAGATCCATGCCACGGCATTCACAAAGGCCATGGTCTCGTAAAAGTTTTTGAAGCGGAATTCACGACGGATCGCCTCTCCGGCTGCTTCCCATTGGGGTAGAGAGCGTAATAGCAGCCCCACCCGTTCCGCGTCCAGGGGCGCAACCCCGCCTTCGCAGGGTACGCAATGCGCGTGTTGAAGATCTTGGTCCATGGCCATCTCCTTTGCTTCCAGGTCCTGAGAAAAACGGTAGAATGACCACCAAGACAGGTCAAGTCGCAGCAGCGCAACGTGGCTCACGAGCCGCCGGGCGCGCCGCCTTCCGGCTCGACTGGCGAATATTTCCGGAAAAGGAAGGATCATGAGCAAAGCCCCAGCCCCCCTGCGCAGCCCCGACGGCAGCAAGCACATCCTCCTCCACTCCTGCTGCGCCCCCTGCGCCGGCCCCATCATGGACGACATCCTCGCTGCCAGTATCGACTTCACCGTCCTTTTCTACAATCCCAACATCCACCCCACGGCGGAATACGAACTGCGCAAGGAAGAGAATATCCGTTATGCGGAGAAGCTCGGCGTCCCCTTCGTGGATCTGGATTACGACAAGGACCGCTGGTTTGAAAGGGTCAAGGGCCTGGAATGGGAACCGGAACGCGGCGCCCGCTGTACTGCCTGTTTCGACATGCGTTTCGAACGTTCCGCCCTCTATGCCGTAGAACATGGCTTCACGGTCTTTACCAGCACCCTGGGCATCTCTCGCTGGAAGGACATGGCCCAGATCAACGCCTGCGGCGAACGCGCCGCCGCCCATCATGACGGCCTGCAGTACTGGACCTACAACTGGCGCAAGGGTGGCGGTAGCCAGCGCATGATCGAGATTGCCAAAGAAGAAACCTTCTACCAGCAGGAATATTGCGGCTGCGTCTATTCCCTGCGCGATTCCAACCGCCACCGCATTGCCCAGGGCCGCCCCAAGATCGTCCGCGGCGTCAAGTTTTATGGACGGGACGAAGCGCCCGGCGAAGCACCGGACGAAACCACCGCCGACACCGGCACCAGCAAGCGGTAACGGTCCCCGGGGCCGATGATCTCCAGCAAGGGATAGTGCGCCGCCAGCCCCCGTGCTTTCAGCCACGACTTCAGGGCCGAGTACGCCTTGAAGGAGGCCACCGCGCCGTAGGCATCCACCGTTACGCTCACCGCCATCTGCCGCGGCCACAGCCCACGCTGCAGGCCTGCCGGCACCGGGCTGCCGGGGTTCACCAGACAACCCACCCGCGCCGTCATTGCCGCGGATTGGCCCCCCTGCTCATGCTCAATCAGGGTCATGGCCGAAGCCGGCGTCAACCCCGCTGACGCCAAGCGCTTTTCCACCGCCTCCCGGGCTTTCACCATATCCGGATAACTTCCGGAAAACGGTTCATAAACATAGAGGTATGGACCAATTGGCGCCTTCGCCACCGTCGCCTGACGGAAGACTCCCAACCACAGCAAGGTAAACAGGAGCATCGCCAGAAAAGCGACAAAGGGCCATAGCCAGCCCTTGCGCCAACTGCGCCGGGATGCCTTTAGCGATACCGGTTCATCGGCCATCTGCCCGCTCCTCCCAAATGGTTTGCCAGGAAAAACAGGGGCCTGGGTCCCATTTTCGCCCGGGGGCGATATCCGAGTGCCCGACCACGCGCTCCCGCCCCAAGGCCGGAAAGGGCGTTTGCAAATCCCGCCACAATTGCCCCAGGGTCCGATATTGTTCCGGCGTAAAAGGCAGCGTCGCCGTCCCCTCCAACTCCACCCCGACACTATAATCATTGCAGGCCGGACGCCCCTCCCATTGGGATTGCCCAGCGTGCCAGGCGCGCTGAAAAATGCTGACATGCTGCCATAACGCCCCATCGCGGGGAATGAAAAAATGGGCCGAGACCCGCAAATGGCGGATCCCGTCATAATAGGGGTGGCGGTCAAAATCCAGCTCACCCATGAAAAAGCGCTGCACATCCCCGCTGCCGAAAGTGTCCGGCGGCAGGCTGATGGCATGGACGACCAGCAGATCCACCGCAACGGGCGGGCGTTCGTCAAAAAACGGCGATGGCGCCCGCCGGGCCGCCCCATGCCAGCCCTGAGCGTCGAAAACGCTCACGGCTGCTCCTCGCCTGGGAGGTCTTTCACCGACTCCACCAGACGATGCAGGGCCTGGGGCCGCGCCTCCACCTGCAAGGGTCGCAGGTAACGGCCATTCTTGAAGAGAAAGAGCGCCGGCAAGTGATAGACATCAAACTCCCGGGTCAGGCCCATGTCGATACCGGCATCCACCTCCCAGACGCGCAGATCCTCGCGGGTCATCTCATACTCCCGCAGCAAACCCCGCCAGATCCGGCAGGAATGACAGCC
>JAJYQY010000079.1 GCA_021794385.1 Pseudomonadota bacterium
CGCTCTCCGTACCCGTCATGCGGGCCACCCGCCCATCCAGTCCATCGAGGATCATGGCAATGAAAATTACCACCGCCGCCAACCGGTAGTGACCGCCAATGGACTGGAGCATGGAAAAAAAACCGGCGAAGAGGCTGGCCGTGGTAAAGAGATTGGGCAGAATGTAAACGCCCCGGCGGGGATAACGGGGGTTCACGATGGCTCTCCCAGGACGGCGATGGCATCGGCGCCGGAGCGCACCCGATCCCCCACGGTCACCAGCGCCCGGGCAGAAAGCGGCAAATAGGTGTCCACCCGCGAGCCAAAGCGGATAAAGCCGAAGCGCTGACCCGCCGTCACCACCTCATCGCCTCCCACATGGCAGAGGATACGGCGCGCCACCAGGCCCGCCACCTGCACTACCGTCACGTCCTGCCCGGCGGAGTTTTGCACCCAGAGGGCATTGCGCTCGTTTTCTGCGGAGGCCTTATCCAGGGCGGCGTTGAAAAATTTTCCCGGGAAATACCAGATTTTTTGCACCCGGCCGGCCACGGGCATGCGATTCACATGCACGTCGAAGACGTTCATAAAAACGCTGATCTTGAGGGCGGAACGGCCCAGATAGGGGTCATTCACCGTTTCCACGGCAATGACGCGGCCATCGGCCGGACAGATCACCAGATCTTTACCCACCGGGATCCGGCGGGGAGGATCGCGGAAAAATTGAAGGGCGAACAGGAACAGGGCATAGGCCGGAAGGGCCCAGTACACGGACAGCAAGATCTGGAGCAATATCGCCAGGGCCAGAAAAGCGGCGAGAAAGGGCCAGCCCTCGCGGGCGATCAGCGGATAGGGATAGTACGTTTTCATCGCGGCAGAGTAGCAGGACACCGCCGCGCGGAAAAGCCCCGCCCGGCAGGGCCGAGGGGGCTGGGCGCCCTAGTTGCGGGAGCGGTCCACAATCCGGTTCTTGCCGATCCAGGTCATCATGGAACGCAGTTGGTTGCCCACCACTTCAATGGGATGCTCTGCCCCCAGGCGGCGCATGGCCTGCATCTTCGGTTTGCCGGCCTGATTTTCGAGAATGAACTCGCGGGCAAACTCGCCGTTCTGAATCTCGGTGAGGATTTTCTTCATCTCCGCCTTGGTCTGGGCATTCACCACCCGCGGACCGCGGGTCAAATCCCCGTACTCGGCGGTATTGGAAATGGAGTAGCGCATGTTGGCAATGCCGCCCTCATACATCAGGTCGACAATGAGCTTGAGTTCATGGAGACACTCGAAATACGCCATCTCCGGGGCATAACCCGCTTCTACCAGGGTCTCAAAACCCGCCTGCACCAATGCAGTGGCACCGCCGCAAAGTACGGCCTGCTCGCCAAAGAGATCCGTTTCGGTTTCTTCGCGGAAAGTGGTTTCGATCACGCCCGCACGGGTACCGCCGATGGCCTTGGCGTAGGACAGGGCAAGATTCTGGGCATTCCCGCTGGCATCCTGATGGATGGCGATGAGGGCAGGTACGCCGCCGCCCTGGGTATAGGTGGAACGCACCAGATGACCCGGTCCCTTGGGGGCGACCAGGAAGCAGTCGAGGTCGGCGCGGGGATGGATCTGGCCAAAATGCACATTGAAGCCATGGGCAAAAATGAGCGCCGCCCCTTCCTTGATCCGTGGGGCGATGTCCTCACGATAGAGCGCCGCCTGGCCCTCATCGGGGGTCAGGATCATCACCAGATCGGCCCCGGCCACCGCTGCAGCCGTTTCCTGTACCTGGAGGCCGGATGTTACCGCCTTCTCCCAGGATTCCGAGCCCTGCCGCAGGCCCACCACCACGTCCACCCCCGATTCCTTGAGATTGAGGGCATGGGCATGGCCCTGGGAGCCGTAACCGATGATGGCCACCCGCTTGCTCTGAATGAGGGAGAGATCGGCGTCGTTATCGTAAAAAACTTTCATGAAAACCTCACTGCTATCAATGAACAGAAAAATGGATGTTCAGATGCCCTTGGCACCGCGGCTGATGGCGCTGGCCCCGCTGCGCACGACTTCGATGACCATACCGGGGTCAAGGGCATGGATAAAGGCATCCAGCTTTTCGCCGGTACCGGTGAGTTCCATGGTATAGGAACGATCGGTGACGTCGATGATACGCCCACGAAAAATATCCGCCAGACGCTTGACCTCCTCGCGGTCCGGCCCCACCGCATGGACCTTGATGAGCATCAGCTCGCGCTCGATGTGGGGACCATCGCTGAGATCCTGGACGCGAATGACCTCCACCAGCTTGTTGAGCTGCTTGAGGACCTGCTCCATGACCTCTTCGGAGCCCCGCGTCGCCACCGTCATGCGCGATATACTGGCATCATGGGTCGGCGCTACCGTCATGGCCTCGATGTTATAACCGCGCGCCGAGAAAAGGCCAGCCACCCGCGACAGAGCACCGGCCTCGTTTTCCAGAAGAATGGAGATGATATGGCGCATGCGCTTAGACCAGGATCATTTCGGAAAGGGCTGCCCCGGCCGGGACCATGGGATAGACGTTTTCCACCGGATCTACCTGAAAGTCCATGAATACCAGCCGATCCTTCAGGCGCAGGGCCTCGCGGATCACCGGTTCCACATCGGCGGGCTTATCCGCGCGCAACCCCACGTGACCGAAGGCCTCGGCGAGCTTGACGAAGTCCGGCAGGGCATCCACATAACTCATGGCGTAGCGGCTGCCGTAAAAGAACTCCTGCCACTGCCGCACCATGCCCAGATAATGGTTGTTGAGGCAGGCAACCTTGATGGGCAGGCGATACTGCAGGCAGGTGGACAATTCTTGAATGTTCATCTGGATACTGCCTTCGCCGGTGATACAGAGAACGGTGGAATCGGGCTCGGCCAATTGTGCGCCCATGGCCGCCGGCAAGCCGTAACCCATGGTTCCCAGGCCGCCGCTGCTGGCCCAACGGCGGGGCCGGTCGAAGCCGTAAAACTGCGCTGCCCACATCTGATGCTGGCCCACGTCCGTCGTGACAATGGCATCTCCGCCCGTCAATTCGTACAATTTCTGGATCACGAACTGCGGCTTGATGACCTCATCGTTCTGGGTGTAGTGCAGACAATCGCGTTTGCGCCAGTCTTCGATCTGCGCCCACCAGGCCGCCAGTGCACGCGCATCCGTGGGATGGTCCATCTCCCCGAGGATCTGGTTCATCTCGGCCAAGACCTGGCGCACATCACCGACAATGGGGACATCCACCCGCACGTTTTTGGAAATGGAAGAGGGATCGATATCGACGTGGACGATCTTGGCGTGGGGCGCAAACTTGGCAATATTCCCCGTTACCCGATCGTCAAAGCGGGCGCCGATGGCCACCAGGACATCGCAGTTTTGCACCGCCATATTGGCCTCGTAGGTGCCGTGCATGCCGAGCATGCCGAGGAACTGGCGATCCGAGGCGGGATATCCGCCCAATCCCATGAAGGTATTGGTGATGGGCGCGCCCAAGGTGCGCACCATCTTTACCAACTCTTCCGCCCCGTTCGCAAGGATCACCCCGCCGCCGGTGTAGAACATCGGCCGCTGCGCGCCGGTGATCATCTGCATCGCCTTGCGCACCTGACCCGGATGCCCCTTCACCGTGGGCTTGTAGGAGCGCAGGCTGACCTTTTCCGGATAGTGATAAATGGTTTTATGGCCGGTAATATCCTTTGGAATATCCACCAGAACCGGCCCTGGACGTCCAGTGGCGGCCAGATGAAAGGCCGTTTTCAGGGTAGTCGCCAGGTCGCGGACGTCCTTGACCAGGAAATTATGCTTGGTGCAGGGCCGGGTGATACCGACAGTATCCACTTCCTGGAAGGCATCATTGCCGATGAGTGCCACCGGCACCTGTCCGCTGATCACCACCAGGGGGATGGAATCCATATACGCGGTGGCGATGCCGGTAACGGCATTGGTCGCCCCCGGGCCGCTGGTCACCAGGGCCACGCCCACCTTGCCGGTGACCCGGGCATAGGCATCGGCGGCATGAACCGCCGCCTGTTCGTGACGAACCAGGATGTGCTTGACGATATCCTGTTTGAAGAGTTCGTCATAGATATAGAGCACCGCACCGCCGGGATAACCGTAAAGGTACTCAACACCCTCGTCGCGCAGGGCGCGTACCACGATCTCCGCACCCGTCAGCTCTTCTTCTTGATGCTGGGCAGTGGGCCGTTGTTCTGTCGCAGTCGGGGACGCCATGGTCGAACTCCTTCAACAAGCAAAATACACCATCGGAACGCTAGAGATTTTTCCGCGCAAGGTCAAATAAAAAAGCATTGCGCCACCCTAGACGCTTTCTATTTGCGCAAGGGCCACCGTTTCCTCCCGGTGGGATAAAATGCCAGCAACACCAGAGGCAATTGGGCGCTTAATGCGCCTGCAGTTCCCGCAAATATTCCCGGGCCCTGGCGACCAGATCGCCGGGCAAGCCGCGTTTTTCGGCGATCACCAAACCCAGCGACCGGCCGGAAACGCCGATCTGCAACTCATAAGTCGGCTCCAGATGTTGTTCGTCGAAACGCATGGAGGCGTTACGCAGACAGGCATGGGTCTCGGCAAAGCCTTTCAGGGGCGTCAGGTGGGTGGTGACCATGCCGTGTACCCCGCGGCCGGCGAGTTGATCGAGCACCGCCATGGCCAGGGCCGCCCCCTCCTCGGGATCCGTCCCCGTCCCCAGTTCATCCAGGAGGATGAGGGTCTTGTCGTCGGCCTCGGCAATGAGTCGCTTGAGGACCTCCACATGGCCGGAATAGGTAGAAAGCTGAAAGGCCACATTCTGCGGGTCGCCCATATCCACAAAGAGGCGGGTAAATCCGCCCACGATGGCGCGCCCTTCCACCGGCACGTGCAGACCACAGTGGGCCATGACGGTGATCAGGCCCACGGTCTTGAGGGAGACACTCTTGCCGCCGGTATTGGGGCCCGTCACCACCAGAATGGGGCAGTCGTCGTCGATGCGTACCGACAAAGGCCGGGGCCGAGGCCCATGACCGTCGGCATGGGCGAGCAGGAGTTGCGGATGGTAGGCCTCTTCCAGCACCAGGATGGCCTCTTCCACCATCTCCGGGGCCTTGGCCTTGAGGTGTTGGGAGAGTTGGGCGGCGGCAATGGCCAGATCCATCCAGGTCAGCGCCTCCACCAACTGATTCAGCCCCGGCAGGCGCAGGCGGGCCGCATCGCTGAGGGCGCGCAGGAGGGTCTGATTCTCGCCATCGATGCGCCCGCCCAGGTTCTCCAGGCGATTATTGGCGGCCACCAGTTCCATGGGCTCGATGACAATGCCATGCCCCCCCGGACCGCTGCCCCGCCGCACCCCGCGAATCTGTTCCCCGCCCCCCTGGGGAAAATGCAGGCAGGCCCGTTGTCCGGCCCAATGCACCTTGGCGCCGGGTTCCCGCAGCCAGGGCTGCAGGCCCTCCTGCACGCCTTGCCGCGCCGCCTTGAGCTCCTGATGCAGGCCCCGCAGGGTGTCATTGCCATCTTCCCGCACCTGACCATTGGGTAGGAGGGCCGCCTCGATGGCCGGCAATAGATCCGCCGCCGCGGTCAGACGCTCGGGTCCCGTGGGCAGTAGGGCCGGACGTTTTTCCACATAGGGCCGCAACTGCTCGCCGACGCGAATGACCCGGGCGAGATTACGGAAGGCCGTGCCCGCCAGGGCGGAACCGACGGCCGCTACCTGGCGCAGGGCCGGGCGAATGTCGGGCAAGTCCGGCAGGATCGGCCCTTCGCCGGAATCCAGCCCGAAGCGGGCGGCCGTAACCGCCTCCTGCAGACGCCGAGCCACATGGATATTGGGCGCCGGCTCGATATTGCGCGCGGATTCCGCGCCGAAGGGCGTTGCACAAAGCTTTTCCAGGAGACGGCGAATGCCGTCAAACTCCAGGGGCTTGAGATCGGCTTGCATGGGACTCTCTTCAGCATTTCATCAGGGAGATGGAGGAGTACGCGCCAAGGCGCGCTTCAGTGGGCAAAAAGCTGCTGCCACCAGCGCTTGCGGCTTTCGGGAATGAGCACGTCCCCCAACCGCACCGGCGCCATTCGTGACAGCACCCAACCCGGCGGAACCTGCTGCCCGCTACTACCACAGGAGGAGCCGAGATTGTGGGGGTCGTAGATCTTGATGAGCTGGGGGGCGTCGAAGTCGTCCACGTAGACGATACCGAGATAGGACTCGCGATGGTCCTTATGCAGGAGGGCGTCGATCTCCGCGAGCACGCGGCGGAAGGTATCCCGCGGCACCGGCGTCGTGGGGGTCTCCTGGCCCACATAATAGACAAACCAGCCGTCATCCGCGGCTGCGGAGACCTGCGCGCAAAAACTGTCCCAACGCGGCCAGTCGCGGATACCGCGCAGCAGGCCGCGATAGTGCTCCAGAAAATCGCCCATCAAAGATCTCCCATGGTCCCCATGAAGTGCGCCATGAGGCGCCGCTGCTGGGCCTTACGGCGATGTTCGAAAATAAAAATTCCCTGCCAGGTCCCGAGTGCCAGAGCCCCGTTGCGGATGGGGATGCTGAGACTCGGCGGGGTCAATGTCGCGCGCAGATGGGCCGACATGTCATCGGGACCCTCGTTGCGGTGGCGGTAGCGGGGGTCACCATCCCTGACGAGATCCTCCAGATAGGCGAGGATATCAGCCTGCACGTCGGGATCGGCATTTTCCTGGATGAGCAGGCTGGCCGAGGTGTGGGGCAGAAACAGGGTCAGGAGCCCATGGGCAAGGCCCGCCTCCCGCAGCCACAGGGCGATCTCGTCGGTAACCTCATACAAGCCGCGACCATTGTTCGGGAAGAGCCATTCCCGGTCCTGCTGTCTTAACATGGCTTTCCTTCCGCTGGTAGCGGGGATGAGTGAACAGGGCCGCGCGTGAAGCAGCGCGCCGGCCTTCCTGGGAGAAAATGTGCATCGCATGGACGCAGACGTCAAGCCTGGAATCTGCGCAACCACGCCATTGAAGCTGGATCCGGCAGTCGGCGCCGGACACTAGGGGCGCCGTGCGCGAAAGAACGCACGCAAGAGGAGGCCCGCCTCCTCCGCGCAAACGCCGCCGCGCAGCAATACCTGATGGTTCATGCGCGGGTCGGCCAAGAGCGGGTAGAGACTGACAACGGCGCCGCCCTTGGGGTCGGTGGCGGCGTAGACCAGACGCTGGACGCGGGCGTGAAGGATGGCGCCGGCACACATGACACAGGGCTCCAAGGTGACATAGAGGGTGCTGCCGCCCAAACGATAATTGCCCAAGCGCTCGGCCCCTTGGCGGAGGGCAAGGATTTCGGCGTGGGCCGTGGGGTCGTGGCGGCCGATGGGCTGGTTGTGGGCAGCCCCCAAGACCACGCCATCGGCACCGAGCAGGAGGGCACCCACGGGCACCTCGCCAAGATCTGCGGCCTGCCGGGCTAGCGCCAGGGCCTGCGTCATCCAGTGGCGGTCGACGGCGTCCCGACCCTCCTCCGGCGGAGGCAGCAGGGGAAGAGAACTTTCATCCATTTTAAGTGAGATACACCATAATATATTGATATGAAATCATTTTCATTCAAAGCCGATGGTTTCTGACCCGCGCAAACCCGCACAAATTCTGCGTTTCGAAAGTTCCTGATTTGCGTTTGCCGTCAAAAAACGACCGCTTTTGCTGGCGCGGGAGATAGAGACGCTTTGCGCGGCAGCGGCTCTTCCGCATCGATTGTCAATCAGCAGCAGATGTCGTAAGGCCACATGCAGTGCTCACCGGCGCTTCTCCCGAGAGGACCAGTCGGCTCCGCTGGCCGCGACGAGGGCTGCCCAGTCATCGGGCGGATTCCCTCGTCCGAGCATCTTCTCAAACACGGCATACGGGTCGGACTTGCTGCCAGCCGACCGTAGCGTCTGTTCGTCGTTGACCCAGGCAAAGACGATGACCTTCGCCTTTGCATCGTAGCGAAAGAACAGGCGAAACCGTCTGCCCACCTTCACGCGGCGCCAGTGGCGGTAGGCCGCGCCCAGCGTATTGCCCTGCCGATACTCATCGCGCGCGGGGTCGCTCGGTACGATATCCAGGATCAACTGACTCAGCGCACGAAACAGCTTGACGTTGGCGTTGCCTTCGCAACCTTCCGGATCCGCTTGCTTCGCCCGATCCGCGGCAGCACTCAGCTTCTGCAGTTGCTCCACCACACAGTCATGGAAGAGCAGCGTCCAGCCATGGCGCTGCATCAGAGCGTCACTTCCCCATCGATCGCCTCGTCGAGCTTCACGGCATGGCGCGTATTCGCCAGCATGGTTTGGGCGAGTTCCTCGGGCAACGCACGGATGTGCTTGCCGGCGCGGATATCCCGCTCCAGCATGCCGAGGAAGGCCTCGATCGCCGGGTCTTCATGCGCTGCTTCGTCGGCGCGCGTCACGACGACTTCGCCATGCCTCAGATCGAATGCCACCTTGCCACCGATGCTCACGCCCAACGCCTGCCGGATCGGCTTGGGCAAGGTAATCTGGCCTTTCGACGTAACCGTCGCCACTTCGTGGATGTCGGACATGCTTAGGCTCCTTCTACGCATCTTGCCTCAATGGTAAGGACAATTCCTTACTTCGTCAACCGCGCAAGATTTCTGGCAAGCAAAGTCCAATCCGCAAGTGGGTGCCCCCGCATCCGATGCCGGACATCGCCAGCAATCCGCTTTCAACTACCTAGTCAAGCGAGGTAGGTCGTCCATCGTGGACATCATGAACGGCTGTGGGAGTTTGGTGCTGATAGAACCGTTGGACAAACGCTGCCGAGGGACGCCGGGTTATTCCCACTCAATAGTGGCCGGCGGCTTGGAGCTGATGTCATAGACCACGCGGTTCACGCCCTGCACTTCATTGGTAATCCGGCTGGAAATCCGCCCCAGAAGGTCATAGGGCAAATGCGCCCAGTCGGCCGTCATGCCGTCCGAGGACTCCACGGCGCGCAGCGCAATGGTTTCGTCATAGGTCCGGGAGTCACCCATCACGCCCACGCTGCGCACCGGCAGCAGGACGGCAAAGGCCTGCCAGATGCGGTCGTAGAGGCCGGCCTCGCGGATTTCGTCCATGACGATGCGATCGGCCTGGCGCAGGATCTCCAGACGGGGGGCGCTCACCTCGCCCAGACAGCGGATGGCCAAGCCCGGCCCCGGGAAAGGCTGGCGACGGATGATATCCTCGGGCATGCCCAGTTCCCGCCCCAGTTCGCGCACCTCATCCTTGAAAAGTTCGCGCAGGGGCTCCACCAGTTGCAGGCGCATCCGTTCGGGCAAGCCGCCGACATTGTGATGGGACTTGATGGTGGCGCTGGGGCCTTTGAAGGAGATGGATTCGATGACGTCGGGGTAGAGGGTGCCCTGGGCCAGAAAATCGGCATCGCCGATGGCCTGGGCCTCTTCCTCGAAGATCTCGATGAAAAGGCCGCCGATGCGCTTGCGCTTGTGCTCCGGATCCGTCACCGCGGCGAGGGCTTCGAGGAAGCGGCTGCGGGCATCCACCACCCGCAGGGGAATCTTCAGATAGTTACCGAAGACCGCCGCCACCTTTTCGGCCTCGCCGGCCCGCAGCAGGCCGTTGTCCACAAAGATACAGGTGAGTTGATCGCCAATGGCGCGGTGGATGAGCACCGCGGTCACCGCCGAATCCACGCCGCCGGAGAGGGCGGCGATGACCTTGCGCTTCCCCACCTGCCGGCGCACCGCGGCCACCGCCGTTTCCAGATAGGAACTCATGGTCCACTGCCCGTGACAGCCGCAGACCCCGCGCACGAAGGCGGTAAGCATCTCGCTGCCGGCCGGGGTGTGAACGACTTCCAGATGGAACTGCACGCCATAGAGATGGCGGGCCGGATCGCCGATGGCCGCCAGAGGAGAGTTGTCGCTGGCGGCAAGGGCGCGAAAGCCTGGCGGGAGGGACTCGATACGGTCGCCATGGCTCATCCACACTTCCTGTACCCCCTGCTCTCCGGCAAAGGGCAGAAAGGGGCCTGCCGCCTCATGGATATGCAGCAGGGCACGGCCATATTCGCGATGCTCCGCCGCTGCCACCCGCCCACCCAGCAGGTGGGTCATGAGTTGCAGACCATAACAGATGCCCAGCACGGGTATGCCCAGGTCAAAAAGTCCCTTGTCCACGGTCGGCGCACCCGGATCCTGAACCGAGGACGGGCCGCCGGAAAGGATGATGCCCCGGGCTTGCCAGGCGGCAACGTCCGCCAGCGCCATGGTGCAAGGGTGAATCTCGCAGTAGACATGGGCTTCCCGTACCCGCCGGGCGATGAGCTGGGTATACTGGGAACCGAAATCGAGAATGAGAATGCGCTCGTGCATGATGATTACTCCACCCGGTAGTTGGGTGCTTCCTTGGTGATGGTGACGTCATGGACATGACTTTCGCGCACCCCCGCCTGGGTGATCTTGATGAAACGGGCGCGACTGCGCAGAGCCTCCAGATGCTCGGCCCCCAGATAACCCATGCTGGAGCGCAGGCCGCCGAGGAGCTGGTGGATCACCTGTCCGGCGGGGCCCTTGTAGGGTACCCGCCCTTCCACACCCTCGGGAACGAGCTTGGGCGCCTCGGGGCTGGCGTCCTGGAAATAGCGGTCGGCGGAGCCCTGTTGCATGGCCCCCAGGGAGCCCATGCCCCGGTAGGCCTTGTAGGAGCGGCCCTGATACAGTTCAATCTCGCCCGGGGCTTCGTCCGTACCGGCCAGCAAACCGCCGACCATGACCGAATGGGCGCCAGCGGCCAGTGCCTTGGCAAAATCCCCGGAGAAGCGTATGCCGCCGTCGGCAATCAGGGGGATGCCCCGGGAGGCCAGGGCCTCCGCTACGTTGCTGATGGCCGTGATCTGCGGCACACCGACTCCGGCGACGATGCGCGTGGTGCAGATGGAGCCGGGGCCAATGCCCACTTTCACCCCATCCGCCCCGGCTTCGGCCAGTGCCAGGGCGGCCTCGGCCGTAGCGATATTGCCGCCAATCACATCGATCTCGGGGAAATGGGTCTTGATCCAGGCGACGCGATCCAGTACGCCCTGACTGTGCCCGTGGGCGGTATCGACAATGATGACATCCACCCCCGCTTCCGCCAGGGCCGTGACCCGCTCGGCGGTGCCCTCCCCCACCCCCACTGCCGCGCCCACCAACAGGCGGCCCTGACTGTCGCGACAGGCCAGGGGACGCTCCGTCGCCTTGCGAATGTCCTTGACCGTGATCAGTCCCCGCAATGCGAATTGGTCATTCACCACCAGTATTTTTTCAATACGATGCTGATGGAGCAGCGCCTTGGTGACCTCCAGGCTAGTGCCTTCGGGTACTGTCACCAGCCGCTCGCGGGGGGTCATGACACTGCTGACGGGGGCTTCCAGGCGGGTTTCAAAACGCAGATCGCGGTGGGTGACGATCCCTTCCAGCCGTTCGCCATCCACCACCGGCACCCCGGAGATGCCATGCTCGGCCATCAACTGCAACACTTCACGGATGCTGACATCGGCGCGGGTGGTGATGGGGTCCTTGATGACGCCCGCCTCAAATTTCTTCACCCGCCGCACCAGGGCTGCCTGCTGCTCGGGCGCCATGTTTTTATGGATGATGCCGATGCCGCCCTCCTGCCCCATGGCAATGGCCATGGCCGCCTCCGTCACCGTATCCATGGCGGCGGAAAGCAAGGGAATATTGATGCGGATACGGCGAGTGAATTGCGTATCGATGCGCACATGGCGCGGGAGCACCACCGAATGGGCGGGGACCAGGAGCACATCATCGAAGGTCAGGGCTTCGCCGATGAGTTGCATGTAATTTCTCCCAAAACGAGAAAAGGGCCGGGTGATCACGTTCCCAGCCCCATGGTTAAGGCATCCCCTATGATACCGGGCGATGCGACGACTTTCCAGCAGCCGCAACTGCAGTCCCTCTTCCCGGCTTTCGTTAATTCTAAAAACGGCAGTCGGCGGAGGTGTTTTGCCGCGACTTCGGCCAGAGCCGTCGTTGTTCTTGGCGAAAGCCCGCGCCCGGCAGGCGAACTGTTTGAGCCCAAAGGGCGAGTTTTCGCCCGCCAGCGGGATGAGCCGTAGAACAACAGGCGCGGGCCTTTGGTGCAAAAAACACCTCCGCCAACTGCCGGATCTTAGTTAATGGATCCCTGCCGGGCCTGCACCCGAAGGCTGCCGGTAAACGTCCCATGGCGGTGATCTCGGGGTGTGGCCGGCGGCCTAGCCCAGACCCCCTGCTTTTTATGCCCTGTTTCGGTTACACTGCATTCCATGATGACTAGCCCACATAGAGATCGCCCTTGGTATCGTTGAAAGCCTTCATTGCCGAACAGCTCACCCCAAAAACGATAGAAGCGGTGGGGTTGGTGGAACCGGCCGGCCCGGTCGTTTCCGGCGCGCCGCTCTCTGCGCGGGTCATTCCTCGCGCAGAGCACGAAATCTCCCGTCGCCAGTTGAGCTATGGTGCCCTGCAAGTGCTCAACGGGCTGCACCGGGCGGGCTTCCAGGCCTATTTGGTGGGCGGCAGCGTTCGCGATCTCCTGCTCGGGCGGGAGCCCAAGGATTTCGACGTGGCCACGGATGCCCGCCCCGAGCAGGTACGCAAGCTCTTCCGGCGCAATGCCCGCCTCATCGGTCGCCGCTTCATCCTCGCCCATGTCCAGTTTGGCGAAGAGATCATCGAGGTCGCCACCTTTCGCGGTGGATCGGCAGAGCAGCAGGACGCCGGCGAGCGCAGCGCCAGTGGCCGTATCCTGGCCGACAACAGTTATGGCACTCTGGAAGAAGACGCCCTGCGTCGCGACCTGACCGCCAACGCCCTTTATTATAATATTGCCGATCGCAGCATCCTGGATTTTTCCACGGGTCTCGAAGACCTCCGCGCCGGCCGCCTGCGCATGATCGGTGACGCGCGCACCCGCTATAGCGAGGATCCGGTGCGCATGCTGCGAGCGGTGCGCTTTGCGGCCAAGCTCGGTTTCCGCCTCGACGAAGCCGCTCAAGAACCCATCGCCGAGTGCCGGTCTCTCCTGGCCGAAGTACCCCCCGCCCGGCTTTTCGATGAAACCCTCAAGCTCTTCCTGACGGGACACGGCCTGGCCAGCTTTGAACTCCTGCGCCAGCATGGCCTCTTTGCGGTACTCTTTCCGACGATAGAGGCGGCCCTCGCCGAGGATGCCCTGGAACCATCACGACGCCTCCTGCAACTGGCCCTGGAGGGCACCGATGAGCGCGTCGCCGCCGGCAAATCGGTAACCCCGGCCTTTCTTTTTGCCGCCCTCCTCTGGCCGGCCTTGCAAATTCAGTGTGCTACCATGGAAAGCACCGGAAAGCCCCCTGCCCTCGCCCTGCAACGGGCCGCTGCCGAACTGCTCCAGGAGGCCTCCGGGCGGGTGACGGTGCCGCGCCGTTTTTCCCTGCCCATGCGCGAGATCTGGGATCTGCAGGCCCGTTTTCAGCGCCGCGGCGGCCGCCGTCCCTATGCCTTGCTCGCCCACCCGCGCTTCCGCGCCGCCTTTGACTTCCTGGAATTGCGCAGCCGCGCCGGCGAAATAAGCGCGGCCCTGCCCCAATGGTGGCTGGCCTTTCAGGAAGCCGACCACGCCGCACGCGAGACGCTGGTGGCCCGGGCCCGGGAAGAGGATCGCGGTCAGGAACAAGAACTCGGTCCGCTCCCGGCCTCCCGCCGCCGGCCACGACGCCGCGACCGGCACCGGGGACCGCGCCACGAGGGAGCGAAGGACCAGGGCGACACCCCCCCATCCCCCATGGATGGAGAAACGGGCTGACGGCGGTGGCAGGGGCATATATCCTTCCCCACCAACAAGCCGATCTGGATGCCTTTGGCGCTCTCATTGGCGCCGCTCTCCTCTATCCCGACTACACCCCGCTCCTGCCCCACGGCACCAGCCCGGAGCTGCACCGCTTGCTCCAGGAACATCCGGAGATGGGCGCCCGCCTGGGCGAGCCGGAACTCCTCCAGCGGCACCCCGCCAGCCGGGTCATCTTGGTCGATTGTAGCCAAGCCGAGCGCATTGGCCCGCCTGCCGCCTTGCTTTCGGAAGTACGGGAATGGATCATTTACGACCATCACCCGCCCCTGCAAGGGGATATCGCGGGGGCTGCAGTGCACCGCGCTGCCACCGGTGCCTGTACCACCCTGCTCGTCGAGGCCCTGCAAGGGCTGCATCTCCATCCTTCACCCCAGGAAACGTCCCTGATGCTCCTGGGCATTCTGGAAGATACGGATCATCTGCGCACCCCCAATGTGACCCCCAGAGACCTGCGCGCCTGCGCCTGGCTGCTGGAGGAGGGGGCCGACCTGCCCTGGGCAGGGGAGATGCTGCGCAGCGCCCTCACGGCCGAGCAGATCGCGCTGCTGGACCACCTCCTGCAGGAAGGGCGCTGGGTTCATGAGCAAGATCCGGCGTTGTGGTTGAGTGCCGTAAGCTGGGACGGCCCCATCCATGATGGGGGCCGCATCGTCCACCATGCCCTAGCCAGCGCCCGCGCCGATGCCGCCATTGCCCTGATCGCCCAGGGCAAACACGTCACGGCCATCGGCCGCAGCCGCGGCAACGTCCCTCTGGAGCACATATTCCATGATCTGGGTGGCGGGGGACAGCGCGAGGCCGCCGCCGCGGTGCTCCACGACAGCACCCTGGCCGAGGCGGAACAAGGTCTGCTGCGCATCTTGCAAAGCTACCTTGGCCCTATGCACCAGGCGGCGGCGATCATGAATCGCGCCGTTTTCTCCTGCCCCGCCGATACCCCGCTGGGGGAGGCCGCCGCGGCCCTGGGCCAGACCCCTCATCGCGGCATGCCCGTGGTGGAAAACGGCCGGGCGTCGGGCTATGTCCATCGCCAACTCCTGGAAAACGGAGTACGCCATGGGCTGGCCGGGCAAGCGCTGCGGGCCTATGCCGAACCCCTGCCCGCGGTCGCGCCGGAAACCCCCATCAGCACCCTGCGCATCCTGCTCCTGGAGGCACGCCAGCCGATGCTCGCCGTGCAGGGAGAAACGGGGCCATTGCA
>JAJYQY010000004.1 GCA_021794385.1 Pseudomonadota bacterium
CGGCGGGAAGGAGAAAAACTTCGTGAACCTCGGCCATGCGCTGGCCCAAGGCGGCGCTGGCGGCGGGGGCCAGGAGGTCGATCTGCAACTGCGGCCAGCGCCGCCGCAGGATCTGCAGGAGCACCTGGGCCATGACCATGTCGCCCACCCAGGCGGGGCCGATGACCAGGAGGCGGCGGGGATCATTCCAGCGCCCGTTATGGCTGCGGGGCAGGAAGACTTCCGCCGGGCTTCGCGGCGGTTCGCTGCTGGCGGGATCTTCGTCGGCGGGCTGGCGCACGGTCATCCCCGCCACCTCGCGCTACGATGAAGGCCGTGGGGGATCAATGGCGGCCCATCAACATGATCACGGCCTCCACGGCGATGAGGACGATGATGATCCACTCCAGCACCGTTTCCCGATGGTGGCGGCTGGCGACAACGATGACCTCCAGCCCTTCGCGGATGGCATCGAGCTTTTCGTCCAGGGCGCGGAAGCGGCTGGTGAGCTCCAGGTCGGCGGAGAGTTCGCGGGAAAGCATTTCCAGACCCGGCTCTTCCCAGACAATGTCGGGATTGTCCAGCACGGCGAGGCGCGAGAGGATCTCGGTGCGGGTGGCGGAGGTGGAGGCGAGAAAGCGCAGATGGCCGCCCCGGCGCCCCGGCAGGCGGCCGCTGCGGGTGACTTCGGAAAGGAGGTTGAGGGTGGTTTCCAGCAGAGCTTCCACCGCCTCTTCGTGGAGTTCCAGGGCGAGGCTCTGGGCCAGGCGCAAGGCCACCAGCAGCAGGCGTTCGTCGTCGATGGCGCGCAGGGTGACGCCGTCCCGGCCTACCCCATCACGTTCACCCAGGCGGATGGGGAGTTCTTCCACACGGGGGTCGGGAATGGGGGGGAATTGGGCCTGGACCTTGGCGATGACCCGTGCCTGCAGGGCGGGGCCGGCATCGAAAAAGCAGATCACCCCGGAACGAAAGAGGATGACGCGGGTGTCGCCATCGCGCAGGACGCGGTGGGCGGCGGTATCGGCCACGATTTCCATGGCAAAATCTTCGCGCCAGTTTTTGAGAATGATCTGCCGGACCGGCTGGATGGCGTGGAGAATGAGATTCATGCTTTAGACCTCGGGGAAGAGTTTGCCGGGATTGAGGATCCCGTCGGGGTCAAAGAGGGCCTTGATGCCGCGTTGCAGGGCGAGATTTTCGGGGCTGAGCTCCAGGGGGACGAAGGCGGCTTTTTCGCTGCCGATACCGTGCTCTCCGGACAAGGTGCCGCCGAGGGCGAGGACTTGGTGGAAAAGGCGCTGGAGGCCGTGGCGGGCGCGCGTCATTTCGGCCTTGTCACCGGGATGGACGAGAAAATTGACGTGGAGATTGCCATTGCCGGCATGACCGAAGCTGACAATGAGGAGCTGTTCATCGCGGGCGATGGCCTCTATTTCGAGGAGGAGCTCCAGCAGGCGGCTGACGGGGACGACCACGTCCTCATTGATCTTGAGGGGGGCCATGGCCTTGGTGGCGGGGGAAAGGGATTTGCGAGCCGCCCAGAGTTGGGCGATGGCAGCCTGATCGGTGGCCTCCCGCAGCTCCAGCAGCTCCTCGCCCGCCAGGGCCTCCTGCAGGGCGTGGAGCTGGCGGGGGATGCTGTCGGCCTCGCCGTCCACCTCCACCAGGAGCAGGGCCCGGGTGGCGGCGGGGAGATCGGCGGCGGCACCCATGGCGCGCACGGCGGCCAGCGCGTGGGGGTCCATGAACTCCAGGGCGCTGGGGATGACGCGTTGGGCCATGACCCGCTGCACGGCGGCACAGGCGCCGGCGCTGTCGGCATAGCAGGCGCGCAGGGTAGCGCGGGCCTCGGGGGCGGGCAGGAGGCGCAGGGTGGCCTCGGTGATGAGGGCGAGGGTGCCCTCGCTGCCGACGAGGAGCCGGGTGAGGTCGTAGCCCACCACCCCCTTGCTGGTGCGGGTGCCGCAGCAAAGCTCTTCGCCCGCGCCGGTGACCGCGCGCAGGGCGAGGACATGGTCGCGGGTGACCCCATATTTGACGGCGTGGGGACCGGCGGCGTTCATGGCGAGATTGCCGCCGATGCGGCAGTAGGGGCTGCTGCCGGGGTCGGGCGCGTAAAAAAGGCCGTGGCTGCGGGCCAGGGCATCAATCTCGCCGGTGATGCAGCCGGCCTCGACGGTGGCATAACGGTCGGCGGCATGGAAGTCCAATACTCGCTGCATGCACTCGAAGCTGATGACGGCACTCCCCGGCACCGGCAGCGCGCCGCCGACATTGCCGGAACCGGCGCCACGGGCAACGAGGGGCAGGCCGTGGCGCCGCGCAATACGGACGATGGCCTGTACTTCGGCGTGACCGGAGGGGAAAAGGACCAGCGCAGGGGTGCAGGATTTTGGCGTGTCGTCGTGACTGTAGAGGGCGAGGGTTTCCAGGTCGTCGCGCACGCGCTCCACACCCAGGGCGGCGCGCAGGGCGGGCAAGGCTTTCATGGCTGCGGCTCGCGGATGCGTTGCAGCAAGGTCGTCGTGCTGCAGTCATGGCGGAAGGGAATGGACAGGGCGCGCCCTCCCCGAGCCTGGACCAGGTCGGCACCGACCATGCGGGCCACGGGCCAGTCGCCGCCCTTGACCAGGACATCGGGGGCGAGGCTTTCGATGAGCCGCAGGGGGGTGTCCTGGTCAAAAACGGTGACAAAGTCCACCGCCGCCAGACCGGCGAGAACGGCCATGCGCTCCTCCTGGGAATTGATGGGGCGGTCGGGGCCCTTGCCCAGGCGCCGTACCGAGGCGTCGCTGTTGACGCCCACCACCAGACAGACGCCCTCGGCCCGGGCTTCTTCCAGATAGCGCACGTGGCCGCGGTGGAGGATGTCGAAGACGCCGTTGGTAAAGACCAGGGGACGGCGACCGGCGAGCAGTTCGGCCAAGGCCTGCCAGTCGGTCTGGACTTTTGCGGCGCTGCCGGTATGGGCCGCAGCGGGGCTTTGCACGAAAGCGGCGTCAATGCCCAGACAGAGGCCGTGGATGAGAAGTAGATGTACTTCCTGAATGCGCGCCGTGTTGTGGTCCGGGACGCGCAGCTCCAGGTCATCGGGGCGCAACAGGGCGGCCAGTTTACCGCCGTCGCGGCCGGTGAGGGCGAGCACCCACATGCTCCGGGCTTGGGCGGCGGTTACGGCCTGCAGGACGCTGGCGGAGTTGCCGGAGGTGGTGATGGCGACGAGGCAGTCGCCGGGGCGGCCGAGGGCCTCCACCTGCCGGGCAAAGACCTGCTCGTAGCAGTCATCATTGGCAATGGCGGTGAGGACGGAACTGTCCGTCGTGAGGGCGATGGCGGGG
>JAJYQY010000024.1 GCA_021794385.1 Pseudomonadota bacterium
TAACCGAACCGCCGATAACTTCGTCGCCGCCCCCCTTCTCCACGGGCTGGCTTTCGCCGGTGAGCATGGCCTGATTGACGGTGGTTCGCCCTTCGACGATACGCCCGTCCGTAGGAATTTTTTCGCCAGGCTTCACCAATACCCGGTCACCGCGCTGCAGATTGGCGACCGGCACGTCCTTCATGCCCTCCGGGGCCACGAGATGGGCCTCGGAAGGCATCATTTGCACCAGTTTTTCCAGTGCGCCGGAAGCCCCCAGGACCGATTTCATCTCGATCCAGTGGCCGAGCAGCATCACATCGATCAGCGTGGCGAGTTCCCAGAAGAACACTTCACCCTGAACCCCGAACACGACGGCACTCGAGTAAAAATAGGCCACGCTGATGGCCAGGGCGATCAGCGTCATCATGGCTGGCTTGCGGGTTTCGAGCTCGGCAAACAGCCCCTTCAGGAAGGGCCAACCGCCGTAGAAATACACCCCGCTCGATAGCGCGAAAAGCACATAGGACGACCCCGTAAAGGCGAGAGCAGCCTCCAGCCCCAGCAGATGCTGGATAAGCGGCGACAAAAGGAGGATAGGGATCGTCAGCACCAGCGATACCCAGAACCGCCGCCGAAAATCGGCGATCATGGCACCATGGTCATGACCGCCATGCATCCCGGCGTGGCCAAGAGCGGCGGGGTGCATATGGGCGTGGAAATCGGGGTGGGCGGTTTCTATCTCGTGTTCCTGATGTCCTGAATGGTCCATAGAACCCTCTCTATTTTACCGCCGCAGGAGCCCACAACGCCGGTTGCCGACCTTGAACCAACGAAACAAGCTGTCTACCACAGTCCCACCTGCTAGTAGCACATCCGGACCAGCTTCGGCGGATGGGGAAACGTTATTGTTCCAGGTCGCGACGTCTTTCCAGGTATTCATCCCCAAAACAGGACCATAAATACCGACCCGACCCAGCCGTAACCATTGAAAAACCCACCCATCATGTAAGGCCACATTTTCTGTTCCTCGTCGTTCACTCGCTACGCCACGGACCCAGAACAAACACTCGTTGATGACCATTCAATGCCACTTCAGTGTAGTTGGCTGTGTCCACTTATTCCATCTTCTTTCAGACTATCCAATGGATGGGGAGCACCTCAGCCTTCGGTGTCCTCGCGACTGAGGATATGGTCCTCGGCAAGCAAGTCCCTCGACCACCCTACCTCTGCTGCCAATGGTCCCCCCGTTGACGGTTAGATATCTTCCCATCTCACCTCTGCCTCGCGGTAACTTCGGTCCACATATTGGTAACGGCACCCCACATAGATTGCCCAGATGCGATAGCGTTTCTCGCCGACCACGGCGATGGCCTCCTCTTTGCGCTCCTTCAGGCGCCGGACCCAGTGGATGAGGGTCTGGGCTAGTGGGGGCGGAAGTTTTCCACGTCCAGGACTTCCAGGTGCTGGCCGGCCATTTCGTGGACCTCCCGCCAGAGATGGAGGATCTCGCCGTCGGGAAAGACTCACAAACCCCGACGGTTGGAGCGGTAGAATAAAGCCGTGGATAAGGGGCGCGCCAGTAAGGGCGGGAAGCGCGGCACGCAGTCGCGGGCTCGGGAGAGCATTGACATTTGATGGCCGTTGAGTTGTGATAGCCGGACTAACGTCTTGAGATTGGGGTACTGTGCGCGTTTTTCGCCCGTTCGTTCGCCGGATAGCCTTTATGGCCCTGCTTCTACTGTTGCCTTGGATGGTGACACCCGTAGACGCTGCCCCGGCGCTGTGCGCCCTGTCGATGACAGGGGTAGCCGCACACGGCACACAAATGCCGCGTTGCGAACAGGCCCTTGGTGCTCCGGCCCAGCAAGGCACCTGCCTGACTGCTTGCTGCCACCACGATATGATGACGCCGGTAGCGGAGAGTGCCCACAACATCACCCCCGCCATGTCGGCCTTCGCCGTTTCCGTCGCACCCTTGATCACCCTCCCTTCTTCTAAGCCCGTTCCCCATTTTCTCCACGTTGCGGCCCACACTGGTCTTCCCCCACTCTCCGCAGTTCGTTTTCTCATTTAGCCTCCCGCCTGAATCCGCAGTCCCGCGCACATAGTCGCGCCGGACAGGAAATTCGCGTCTTCGGCCCTAACTCGGGCCGTATGTGGAGGCTATATGAGCGATGTGCAAAGAAGTTCTGGAAATAAATATTTTCTAACGTGGGTTGCGGCTATTCGCAGGGGCTCAGGGCCACTTTCCCTTCCCGTCATGCTGATGATGGTGTGCGGCCCTTATGCCAGTGCCGCCCCATTGAGCCTGCAGAGCGCGGAAGCAATTGCCCTGCGGCAAAATCCCGGGCTCGGCGCCCTGACCCAAAAGATTGCGGAATTACGGCACAAAGCCGTGGCGGTGGCCCAGTTGCCCGATCCGCATCTTGATCTCGGTGCCCTGAACCTGCCCCTCAACAGCTTCTCCATGAACCAGCAGCAGATGAGCATGCTGAGCGTGGGCCTGAGTCAGACTTTCCCCTCTTTTGGCAAACTGGGGCTGGAAGGACAGCAGGCGGGGATTGAGGCCCAGGCGGCCGCCGACACCCTGCGCGGCCAGTCCGCCGAGCTGGTGTTGTTGCTGCGCCGTGCCTGGCTGCAAGCCCTTTATACCGAAAATGCCATGGCCACGGTCCGGCATCAGGAACAGTTGGAGGCTGAAAGTGTGCAAGCGGCACTGGCGCTCTACCGGTCCGCTCAAGGGTCACAGGCCGAGGTACTCCGTGCCCAACTGGCGCGCGACAGTTTGGCCAATGACATCACCAGATTGCAGGCAGAGCAGGCAAGCGATCTGGCGCAAATCGCCCAGATTCTGAACCTGCCGGAACCGCCGTCCATAGAAAAGCAATGGCCGAATCTGCCGCCACCCCCCACTCTTGCCGAAATGGAAGCCCGACTTTCCGGCCAGCCCCTCCTGCGCGCCGCCCAGGCGCAAACCCGTGCCGCGCAAATGGGCGTACAGGTAGCCAAAACCGGCTATTGGCCGGACGTCACGGTCAGCGTCGGTTATGGCCAGGATTTCTACCCCGGCAGCCCCAACTGGCTGTCAGCGGGGGTTAACCTGAGCCTGCCGATATTCCCGGGGGATCGCCAGGACCAGGACGTTGCCGTCGCCCAGGCCAGGGCCCAGCAGGCGCAATATCGCTACGACGATCAACACCTGGCCCTGACCCAGCAGGCGCGCGCCGCCTTTGCCCGCTATGAATCCTACAAAATCCAGTTGCAGCGCATGGATCGACAACTGCTGCCCACCGCACGG
>JAJYQY010000037.1 GCA_021794385.1 Pseudomonadota bacterium
GGATCTCCCGGGACCAGGGAGTCGATTGCACCGCCACTGCCTGCACCGGGAGGGCAAAGGCAGGAGCCGCACCGCACAGCCATAGGCAAAGGAAGAGGATGACCGGCACCAGTGGAGACCTGGGAAATGCTATGTTCATGACTGCTCCTCGGATTCCGGCAGAACTCCGCTGTCCAGGGCCAGTTGCGCCCGCGCCAGGCGGGCCCGGATGGCCGCACCTGCCAGCTTGAGCCGCGCCTGCACCCAGTTGTTTTCGGCCTGCTGCAAGGCCAGGGCGCTCAGCGCGCCGGCGAGATACCCCTTGCGGGTCATTTCATAGACCGCCTGGGCCTCTTGCGCCATGGTCCGGTCATTGCGCAGGGCGTTGTCGGCGGCCTGGGCCGCCCCGTAATCGGCAGCAATACGGCTTTGGACCTGCAAGAGCAACGCCTGTTTACCCGCCTCCACGGCCGCCAGATGCTCCTGGGCGGCGGCAATGCGGTCGCGGTTGCGCCCGAAGCCGAAGATGGGCATCTGCAAGGTCAAGGCGGCTTGCCAGCCCAGCTCCCGGGACTGCGGCACCGTCCCCGTATCCACGCCATAAGCCCCCATCGCCCCAACAACGGGCAGCCGGGCAGCCTGATGATAGTGCAGCAACGTGCGAGCGGCTTGAATCTCGCCTTCCGCCACCTGCAGGAGGGGCTGCGCCTGAGCCGCCCGGGTGGTCAACACGGTTTCCTCGGGCAACCCCCCCGCAGGCGGACTGATCGGCACCAACTCCGGCAGGCCGCCGGATGGATAATCCGTCTGCAAGGCCAGCACGCGGCGGGCAGCCGCCGCCTCCGGCATGGCCTGGTCCAGTCCGGCCCGGGCCCCGGTAACCGTCAACCGGGCCTGGGTCAGGTCCAGACGGGAGCGGCTTCCGGCCTGGTAACTTTTCCGGGTGGCGGTGAGGAGTTCCTGGGCCGCCCCCAGGGCCTCGCGCCAAACGGACAATTCGTTGTTCCATAAGGCCAGTCGGTAATAGGCGGCGGTGACTTGCGCCGCTACCAGCAGACGTGCCTGGCGCTCCTGGTAGCGGGCCACAGCCAATTGATTGTGAGCCAGGGTCTGCAAGGCATAGGCCTGGGGCGCATAGAGGGGAATATTGAGCTGGATCTGACCGATGACTTCTCTGGCGCCATTGGCGGCCACGAAGAGGGGCCGGCCGTTGCGGGTCTGCGTCCAGATACTGCCTGCGGCCAGGGAGAGACTGGGCAGCAAGTCGGCATGGGCGGCCCGGTGCAGGGCCGCCTTCTCCGCCACCACGCGCTCCGCCTGCTGAACCAGGGCCTGGTTGGCCAAGGCCCGCTGGAGGGCGTCCCCAAGGGTGAACTCCGCCGCCAACCCGGAAGGAGATGGCAACAACAGGGTGCCGACCAAGAGACAGGCGCTCAGACAGCGCCACGCCCTCCTTCCTGCCGCCGTATCCTGCGGTGCTTTGTGCTGGCGATGCGTCATTTCCACTTCTGTCCTAGCATCAGTGCCACGGGCGCGGTTCATATTGCAATGACGATATTAACATAGCCTTAAGGCCCCCACGCCTCGGTGTGACTGCCAGATCCACCCCGCCTGACGGGAGCATCTGCTCAAGCCCCTGTCCATGAGCCTAAAACGGCAGTTGCCGGGAGTGTTTTGCCGCGACATTGGCCCAGATAAGTGCCGCAATGTGGCCTCAGCACGGAAATGGCATCAGGAATTCTTGCCGCGCAAGGCCCCCAGACTGGCAACCCCTTCCGCTTCCATGCGCGCCAGGAGCCCTTTGAGGATGGCAACGACTACTCCCGGACCGCGAAAAATCAACGCCGTGTAAAGCTCGACGAGACTCGCGCCGGCGCCGATCTTCTCCCAGACATCGTCGGCAGAAAAAACGCCGCCTACCCCGATGATGGGTACCCTCCCCTCCGTCGCCTGATACAGGAGGCGAATCACGGCGGTGGCCCGCGCGCGCAGGGGCCGGCCCGAGAGGCCGCCGCTGATCCCCGCCCCTTCCAGGAAATCCTCCCGGGAAATGGTGGTATTGGTGGCGATGAAACCGTCCACCAGCGGCTGTTCTCCCGCAGCCAGGGCGGCGATGGCCATGAGGTCGGCATCGGCAAGATCCGGGGCAATCTTGAGGAGTACCGGCGGGCAGCGCCGTCCCGCGGCCTGAGCCACCCGCAGATTGGCCGCCTGCACGGCAGCCAGCAGGGGTTGCAGGGCGTCCAGCGCCTGCAGGTCCCGCAGCCCCGGCGTATTGGGGGAGCTCACATTGATGACAAAATAATCGGCCCAGGGCTGCAGGGCCTCCACCACGGCCACATAATCGGCGGCGGCCTGCTGCGGTGGGGTATCCTTGTTCTTGCCCAGGTTGATGCCGATGGGTACGGGCTGGGGACCCAGGGCGACGAGGCGCGCGGCCACCGCCGCCATCCCCTGCCCCGGAAAGCCCATGCGGTTGATGACCGCCTCCCGCTCGGGAAAGCGAAAGACCCGTGGGCGCGGATTGCCGGGCTGGGCGCGCGGCGTGACCGTGCCGATCTCCACAAAAGCAAAGCCCAAGGCCGGCAAGGCCGTTACCGCCTCGGCATTCTTGTCGAAACCCGCCGCGAGGCCCAGGGGGTTGGCAAAACGCAGCCCCCAGATCTCCTGCACCAGGCGCGGGTCCTCCAGGGTATAGCGCGCCGCCAAACGGGCGCGGGTGGCAGGCATGTGCCCCAGGGCCCCAAGGCCGGCGATGGTCCAGTGGTGGGCCGTCTCCGGGTCCAGCAAAAAAAGTCCCCGGCGCAGCATTCCGTAGATCATACCCAATCCCTTGGGGTCAGGAAGCGCTCATGCAACTCCGCCTCGGGGCTCCCGGGTTCACCCTGCCAATCATAGAGCCACTCGGCCAGCGGCGGCAGCGACATGAGGATACTCTCGGTGCGCCCCCCCGACTGCAGGCCAAAGAGGGTGCCACGATCATAGACGAGGTTGAACTCTACATAACGCCCGCGCCGCAACCCCTGGAAATGCCGTTCCCGCTCGCCATAGGGCAGATCGCGGCGGCGCTCGACGATGGGCAGATAACCCGGCAGGAAGCTCTCCGCCGCCGCCTCCCAAAAGGCCTGCAATTTTTCGCCGTCGCCGCTCAGGTCATCAAAGAAGATACCACCCGCCCCGCGCATCTCGCCCCGGTGTTTGATGAAAAAATACTCGTCGCACCAGGCCTTGAAGCGGGGGTAGAAAAGGGGGTCATGGCGATCACAAGCGGCCTTGAGGGTGCC
>JAJYQY010000138.1 GCA_021794385.1 Pseudomonadota bacterium
TCCTGCACCTGCAGGCCGCAGCGTTCCACGCACTTGGCAATATTTTGGGCGGCGCTCACCGCGCCGGTGACGATGTGCACCCGTGCTTCCAGGCGCACTCCCGACATGCCGATGGGCTCCCGCACCCCCTCCTGGCTGTCGATCATGAACTCCTGGGGCAGGATGTGAATGACGTTCTGGTCCTGGGGGATGACGATGGCCCGGGCGGCGTCCATGACCCGACCCACATCCTCGCTACTGACTTCCTTGTTCTTGATGGCGACGATGCCATGGCTGTTGTAGCCGCGGATATGGCCGCCGGCGATGCCCACCACGGCACCGTGGATCTGTACGCCGGCCATGAGCTCGGCCTCCTGCACGGCGCGGGTGATGGCCTGGACAGTGGACTCGATGTCCACTACCACGCCCTTTTTCAGCCCCCGCGAGGGATGCTGGCCGACGCCGATGATCTCCGCCTCCCGCCCGCCGCCGCGGCTCTGGGCGACGATGCACGCCACTTTGGAGGTGCCGATATCCAAACCTACGATGAGTTCCTGATTGACGCGTTTCATGTCGCTCTCCTTGGGATCTGGATCCCGTCACTAACTGCTGGATGTGTTGGCCGCCGTGGGCATGGCAACCGCTAAGCCGTTGGTATAACGCAGGTCCATGGTGGCCCCTGGCACGAGGTATTCCTTGATCTGCGGCGCAATGGCGACCCAGCGCTGCAGGGCGGGCAAGACGTCATCGCGGCCCAGCAACAGCCGCACGCCGTTACTCAGGATGCAACGCCAGGCCCCCCGCTGGTCTTCCTGCAAATCCGCCACCTTCAGGCCAAGGGGGGCCAGGGTGCGGTTAAAAATGGCCAACTGCTGGAGCAGTTGCATGCCGCTATTGGCGGGCCCCTCCAGATTCGGCAAACCCGAGGGCACCTGGGCCGCGGGCACCCGAAAGACCTGCCCCTGGGTATTGAGCATCTGTCCGTCGCCACCCAGCCAGCGGGCTGCAGGCATTTCCTGGCGAATCTGGACCTGGAGCTTGTCCGGCCATACCCGGCGCACCTCGGCGTCGGCGACCCAGGGAAGTGCGGCCAGAGCGTGCCGCACCTGGTCGGGATTCACCCAGAGGAAGCCTTGGACGGCATAAGGTTTGACCGTGGCCAGGATGGTCCCCGCCGGGACTCGTGGCGATTGCCCCTGAACCACCAGCGACTGGATGGGCATGAGCTCGGGGTTGCGCAGCCAGACCCAGCCCTGCCAAGCCCCAACGGCAAGGGCCGCCAATCCCAGGCTGACGCCCAGACCCACGCCATAGCGACGCCAGGGGATGGGCTTACGCGGCGCCGCCACCGGCGCCGCCGCAGGCCGCTGGCGCCTCGTTGCGGACGGCGCTGTCTCGCGGCGCGCCCCCCGCTGGGGATCGTCGCGCAGGTCACGCATGACGCTAACCATTTTCCACCCTCCTCTGCGCCGCGCGCAGGATAGTGCTACATAAGGCATTGAAATCCTGGCCGGCCGCGGCTGCCGCCATGGGCACCAGACTATGGCTGGTCATGCCCGGTACGCTGTTCATTTCCAACAAAAACGGCCGGCCGGCGGCATCGATCATGAAATCCACCCGACCCCAATCGCGGCCATCCAGGGCGGCAAAGGCCCGCAGGGCCAAGGCCTGCAACTGCCTGTCCGTCTGCTCCCCGAGGCCCGAAGGGAGGAGATAGCGGGTGTCATCGGCGAGATATTTGGCGGTGTAGTCGTAGAACTCCCGCGGAGTTTCAATGACGATGGGCGCCAGGGCCTGGCCGTCCACCACGGCCACGGTAGCCTCACGGCCCACGATGGCGCGTTCGCAGATCACCTCGCTATCCTGGGCAAAGGCCGCCGCGAGGGCCGCGGCGACGTCCCCGGCAGCCTTGATCTTGCTCACCCCCAGGCTGGAGCCGGCGCGATTGGGCTTGATATAAAAAGGCAAACCCAGCAGCGCGCAGAGATCCGGCACGGTTGCGGCGCGCTGGAGGAGCACGCCCTCGGGCACCGGCAGGCCCTCGGCCCGCCACAACTGTTTGGAACGCCATTTGTCCATGGACAGGGCGGCGGCCAGCACACCGCTGCCCGTATAGGGTAAGCCCTGGGCTTCCAGGCAGGCCTGCAGGACGCCGTCTTCGCCAAAACTGCCATGGGTCACATTGAAGGCCATGCCCGCGCCACTGGCGCGCAACTGTTCGCCGATATGGCGCGCCTCCACATCAATGCCCACCGCATCCAGACCCAGTTGCAACAAGGCCTGCAGGACATTGCGGCCGCTCTCCAGCGATACCTCCCGCTCTCCCGAAGGCCCCCCGTAGAGCACGGCCACCCGCGGCATTTCAGACATCGACCGTCTCCCCCATGATGCGCATCTCCGTCTCCAGCCATACACCAAAACGCATTTGCACCGCCTGTTGCACCTCGCTGACCAGTGCCTCGATCTCGGCCGCTTGGGCCTGATTCCGGTTGATGATGAAATTGGCATGTTGCTGGCTGATCTCGGCATCGCCGATGCGCAGACCTTTCAAACCCGCCGCCTCGATGAGCCGCGCTGCATGATCCCCCGGCGGATTGCGAAAAACCGAGCCACAACTGGGCCACTCCAGGGGCTGGGTCGCGGCGCGGCGCTCCTGCCAGGCGCGCAAGCGGGCCATGACCTCCACGGGGTCGCCCTGCCGGAGGCGCAGTCCGGCGGCCACGAAACAGGCATCTTCCTGGCCCAGCACCGAGCGGTAACCCACCTGAAAATGCGCACGTTCCTGCCGCTCCAGGCGGCCATCGGGGAAAAGCAGGTCCACCCACTCCACCAGACTCCAGGTATCGCCGCCATGGGCACCGGCATTCATGGCCAGACAACCGCCCAGGGTGCCGGGGATGCCGGCCAGGAACTCACCCCCCGCCAGACCATGTTTGGCCAGAAAGTGGGCCAGCTTGACGGCGCTGACCCCGGCCCCCGCCAGCACCAGGCCGTCACTGCGGCACTCCAGGACGTCCAGCGTATTGGCGAGGCAGACCACGGTGCCGCGGATGCCGCCGTCGCGAACCAGCAGATTGCTCCCCATCCCGACCCAGGCCACCGGCGGGATGGCGAAATGACGGAGGAAGTGCAGCAGATCCTGCTGGTCCGCCGGGCGGTAAAAGCGTTCGGCCGGACCGCCCACCCGCCAACTGGTGTGGCGGGCCATGGGTTCCCCCAGGCGCAAACGGCCGCTGCCGGCATCCTGGCGTTGCGGGCAGGCGCTCATGGCCGCTCCTCGGC
>JAJYQY010000070.1 GCA_021794385.1 Pseudomonadota bacterium
TGCAGTTGAAGGGCCACCGTTCCGTGGGCGGGATGCGCGCATCCATTTATAATGCCATGCCCGAGGCGGGGGTGGCGGCTCTGGCCGATTACATGACGGCGTTTGCCCGCTCCCATAGTTAGAGGAATCTTTATGCCAACGGTGTTGATCGCCGATAAGATGTCGGCACGGGCAGAGCAGGTGTTCCGCGATCACGGCATTGCCGTGGAGGTGAAGACCGGGCTGAGTCCTGCGGATCTGCTTGCCATCATCGGCCGCTACGACGGCCTGGCCATCCGTTCGGCGACGAAGGTCAGCAGCGAAATCCTGGAAGGGGCGACCAATCTCAAGGTGGTGGGCCGGGCCGGGATTGGGGTGGACAACGTCGATATCGCCGCCGCCAGCAAGCGTGGCATCATCGTCATGAACACTCCCTACGGCAACACCGTAACCACTGCCGAGCACGCCATCGCCCTGATGATGGCCGCCGCGCGCATGATTCCCCAGGCCACCATGAGCCTCAAGGCGGGGCAATGGGAAAAATCCCGCTTCGAAGGTGTCGAGCTCTATCAAAAGACCCTCGGCATCATCGGCACCGGCAATATCGGCTCCCTGGTCATCGCCCGGGCCCAGGGCCTGCAGATGCGGGTCATCGCCTATGATCCCTACATCTCCAAGGCGCGGGCGGCGGATCTGGGAGTGGAGCCGGTGGATCTGGATACCCTCCTGGCGCGCGCCGATTTCATCACCGTCCACACCCCGCTGACCGAGGCCACGCGCCATCTCTTCCGCGCCGAAACCTTTGCGAAAATGAAAAAAGGGGCCATCCTCGTCAATGCCGCGCGCGGCTGTATTGTGGATGAAGATGCGCTCTATGCGGCCCTCCAGTCGGGCCAACTGCGCGCCGCCGCCCTGGACGTTTTTTGCAAGGAGCCGGTGCGGGGCGACAACCGCCTGCTGGAGCTGGATAATTTCATCTGCACTCCGCATCTCGGGGCCTCCACGGAGGAGGCGCAGGTCAACGTCGCCATCCAGGTGGCCGAGCAGATCAGCGCCTATCTGCTTCGCGGCGTCGTCCAAAATGCCGTCAATCTCCCGGCGGTCAAGGAAGAAGACCTGCCCCTGCTGCAACCCTACCTGAACCTGGGCGAGCGCCTGGGTCTGGTGCTCGGGCAATTGGCCGACTCCGGCCTGCGGGAAGTGGTGGTGGAGTTTGCCGGCGAAGTGGCGGGGCTCAATGTTGCGCCCATCGTGACGGCCATTCTCAAGGGTATCCTGCAGGTGGTCCTTCCCGAAACCGTCAACGCCGTCAATGCTCCTTTTCTGGCCAAGGATCGCGGTATCGCCATCGAGACGCGCAAGCGCGAACTGGCCGACGAGTTGCGTTCTCGGGTTGCTGTGACCCTGCGCATGGACAACGGCAGCATGACCGCCGTCGGCACCCTCGTCCATGGGCACGAGGCCCGTTTGGTGCAACTGGACGGCATTGATATCGAGATGGGTCTGAGCGGTCATCTCCTCTATCTGCTCAACCGGGATGAGCCCGGTCTCATCGGTCAGGTAGGTACCCTCCTGGGCGCCGCCGGGGTCAATATCGCCCAGTTTCATCTGGGGCGGGAGCGGCCGGGGGGGCGCGCGGTGTCTTTCATTGCCGTCGACAATGCCATCAGTGAGGACCTGCTGCAGAAGATTTTGGCACTCCCCGGGGTCCTGGCGGCCCGTATGTTGCGTCTATGAAGCCGGCCGGGGATCTGGCGGCATTGCGCACCGCCATCGATGAGTTGGACTCGGAGTTGATGCGCCTGCTCAGCGAGCGGGCCGGCCTTGCGGTGGAGGTGGGTAGGGTCAAGCGCGCGGCGGGTGATACCCAGTTCTATCGCCCCGAGCGTGAAGCAGCGATTTTGCGCCGGATCATGGCCGAAACCCCCGGTCCGCTCTCCAAAGAGACGGTGGCCTTCCTCTTTCGCGAGATCATTTCCGCCTGCCTGGCCCTGGAAAGCCCCCTGCGTGTGGCCTATCTCGGGCCTGCCGGGACCTTTTCGCAAATGGCGGTGCAGAAACATTTCGGCACGGCGGTGGAACTGCAGCCGAGCGCCAACATTGCCGAGATTTTCCGGCTGGTGGATGGCGGTCAGGCCCATTTTGGCGTGGTGCCGGTGGAAAACAGCAGTGAGGGCTCCGTCAATCAGACCCTGGATCTCCTCCTCGATTATCCCCTGCAGATCTGCGGCGAAGTGCAATTGCGGGTGGTCCACAATCTGGTCAGCAGCGGCGCGCCTTTGGCGGCGCTGCAACGGATCCACGTCCATTACCAGACCCGCGCCCAATGCCGGGAGTGGCTGGCGGATCACCTTCCCGGAGTGGAACTGGTGGATGCCCCCAGCAACGCCGTGGCCGCCCAGCGTGCCGCCGCCGATCCCGAGTCGGGCGCCATCTCCACCCATATTGCTGCCGAGCTCCACGGCCTGCAGATCCTCGCCGCCGGCATCGAGGACAACCCCGAAAATACGACCCGTTTTCTGGTCATCGGCACCATTGCGACGCAACCCAGCGGTGCCGACAAGACCAGCCTGGTGGTGGCAGGTCCCAATCGTCCCGGTAGTCTCCATGCCCTCTTATCGCCCCTGGCAACGGCGGGGATCAGCCTCACGCGCATCGAATCGCGGCCCGCCCGTTCGGCCATCTGGGAATACGTCTTTTATCTCGATCTGCAGGGGCATTGCCAGGACGCGCCCGTCGCGGCGGCCCTTCGGGAACTGGCCGACCGCGCCTCTTTTTATCGATGTCTGGGCGCATACCCCAAGGCGGTGTATTGATGGGTAATCCTTATCTGGAGTGGGCCGCCCCCGGGGTGGCGGATCTCCGTCCCTACCAGCCCGGCAAGCCCCTGGCCGAACTGGAGCGGGAGCTGGGCATCCGCCATGCCATCAAGCTGGCGTCCAATGAAAACCCCCTGGGACCCAGCCCCAAGGCCCTGGCCGCCATCAGCGCGGCACTGCCCAGCCTCGCCCTGTACCCCGAGAGTACGGCACCGGAATTGCGCCAGGCCTTGGCGGGGCATCTGCAGGTGGAGCCCGCCCAACTCATCCTCGGCAACGGCTCCAATGAGGTCCTGGAGTTGGCGGCGCGGGCCTTTGCCGGTCCCGGCAGCGAGGTTATCGTCTCCCAATATGCCTTTGCGGTATATGGCATCGTCGCCCAGGCCAGCGGCGCCATGCTGCGGCTGGCTCCGGCGCGGGATTT
>JAJYQY010000094.1 GCA_021794385.1 Pseudomonadota bacterium
CTGGCGAAAAAGCGCAGGTTCTGGGTCACGCTGAGATTGCCGTAGAGGGAGAATTTCTGGGAAACGTAGCCGATGCGGGCGCGGGCAGCGGCGCCGGCCCGGAGCAGGTCGGCGCCGGCCACCCGCAAGGTCCCGGAGGAGGCGGGCAAAAGGCCGCAGAGCATGCGGAAGGTAGTGGTCTTGCCAGCGCCATTGGCGCCGAGGAGGCCGAAGATTTCTCCGGTCTTGACGGTGAAGCTGATGCCCTTGACGGCCTCGAAATGGCCGAAGAAACGGCGCAGTTCTCGTACCTCGATGATGCTGTCCCCGTCCGGATCCTTACCGTCGGCCTTGGCTAAGGCTTCCGGATGATTGTCGGTCGGCGTGGGCGCCGCCACGGAGTCCGGGCGCAAAAGAGTAACGAAGGCGTCTTCAAAGCGGGGGGGCACCCCTTGCCAATGCTCCCCATCCTGGGGGAGGGGATCGCTCTCCCGGCAGACCACCCGCACCCCTGCGGCCTGGATAGTGGCATCCACGACCCCTGGCCGTTGCGCCAAGCGGGCCTGGAGCTGGCGGCGGGTAAGGGCCGCGTGCTGGACGAGGTAGCAGCGCCCCATCATGGGGGCATGAAAATCCGCCGGGCTCTCGTGCGCCAGGAGCTTGCCCTCATGGAAGAGGAGGACGTCATCGCAGCGCTCCGCCTCGTCCAGGTAGGCGGTACTGATGAGGATGCTCGTCCCTTTTTCCCGCAAGCCCCGGATAATGCTCCAGAGTTCCCGGCGGGAGATGGGATCCACGCCGACGGTGGGTTCGTCCAGGAGCAGGACCCGGGGGGCGCGCAGCAGGGCGCAGGCCAGCCCGAGCTTTTGTTTCATCCCTCCGGAGAGGTCCCCGGCCCGCCGCCGGCCGAAGGGGCCGAGGGCCGTCAGACGGAGGAGCTCCTCATGGCGGGCGGTCTTGTCCGCCGCCGACAGGCCCTGGAGATCACCGTAGAGGTCGAGGTTTTCCTGGACCGTCAGGTCCTCGTAGAGGCCGAAGCGCTGGGGCATGTAGCCGATGTTCTCCTGAATTCGGGCAGCGGCGCGGCGGGTATCTTCTCCCAGGACCAGGATCCGGCCGGCATCGGGGAGCAGGAGCGCAGCGGCCAGGCGCATGAGGGTAGTCTTGCCGGCGCCGTCGGGGCCGAGGAGGCCGGTGATCCGGCCGGCCTGCACCCGGAGGCTGACCCCTTGCAGCGCCTGGACCGTCGTGCCACGTTGGCGAAAGCCCTTGTGGACATCCTCCAGGACCAGGGTGGCGTCGCTCATGGCGTCACTGTGCGCAGGGATGGGCGGAGAGGGATTGGGGTATGTTGCCCGGTAACGGGATCTCTACGCTGACGGGCATACCCAGGCGCAGGCGGTGAGCGGGGTTGCAGGCATAGACCCGCACGCGATAGCTCAGCTCCGTGCGCAGTTCCGTGGTTTCCACGGTCTTGGGGGTGAATTCGGCGGTGGGGGAGATGAATCCCACCCAGCCCGGGAAGCGTTGCCCGGGGAAAGAATCGCTCTCGATCCAGGCCTTCATCCCCAGGCGCACCTGTCCCAGGGACTTCTCCGGCAGATAAGCGCGTACCCAGACCGGGTTATCCAATGCCAGGGTAAAAACGGGTGTTTGCGGGTTGGCCATGTCGCCCGGTTCGAGAATGCGGTCCTGCACGACTCCTTCTGCGGGGGCGTAGAGTTTGCTGTCGGCGAGCTCCCGCTGGGCCAGGGACAGGGCGGCCCGATCCCCTTCCAGGGTATGGCGGGCGGCGGCGATGTCTTCCTTGCGCGGTCCCTTGATGGCCAGGATGAGTGCCTGCCGGGCGTGGTCGAGATTGGCGCGGGCGGTCTTCAGGGCGGCGGCGGCATTGTCGAGGCTCTGCTTGGGTATGTATTGCTGTTCGGCCAGGGCTTGCTGGCGTTGCCAGGTGATCTCGGCATTGCTCAAAGTGGCTTGGGCTGCTGCGGTTTCGGCACGGGCCCCGGCAATCTCTTCGGGGCGGGAACCCGCCAGCAAACGGGCCAAAACCTGTTCCTGGGCGGCCACCTGCCCCTGGCTCTTGGCTACGGCGTCCTGAAAGCGTACCGGATCCAATTCGGCCAGAAGCTGGCCCTTATGGACGCGGTCCCCTTCCTGCACCCGCAGGTCCAGGATGCGACCATTGTCATCAAAGGCGGCCTGCACCTGGCGGATGTCGATATTGCCGTAGATAGTGAGGACATCAGTGGGGGCATGCGCCCGGGTGACCCAGTAGGCTGCTCCACCGCCGATGGCCAGCACCAGGATCACTGCCACCGCACGTTTTTTCTTGGAAATGGCCATGTCTCCGTTCTCCGCTGGGTAGTGCGGGGCTTTTACGACTGCCCGTCCTTGCTCAACAAGGCATTGATGGACTCCAGATCCGCTGCCGTCAGCACGCCCGCTGCGGCCTTGAGCTGCACCCGGGCCACGACCTGACGATAGAGGGCGACGTTGTAGTCCTGCTCGGCGCGGATATAGTCCGTGGCGGTGTTGAGGAGATCGATGATGGAGCGCGTGCCCACTTCGTAGCCCTTGCGGGTGCCTTCCAGGGAGACCTTGGCCGAGGCCACCGTTTCCTTGGCGGCACGGAGCTGGGCGACGCTGTCCTGGAGGTTCAAAAAGGCGGTCTGGGTATTGAGGGTGACCTCGTCGCGCAGGTTGGCGAGATGGTCGACACTGGCCTGGGCCTGGGCCTGGGATTGCTGTACCGAAGCGGAGATGCTGCCGCCCTCATAAATGGGCATGGAGAGATTGAGGCTGGCGCCGATCTGATTGAAATCGACCCCGGGGAAGGGGGATCCCAAGGTATGGCTGGCGATGCCCTGCAGGTTGATCTTGGGCCAGCGCTCCCGGCGGTTGTATTCCACCTGCTCCTGGGCAGTATGCAGTTGCGCCTCGGCCTGGTGGAGCAGGGGTTGGCTCTTGAGGGCCATGTTCACCCAAGGCTGGGTCTGGTCCGGGTGGGGACCCATGGCCTCAAAATGACCGAGATCCTCCAGAATGCCGACCGGGTGATGGGTGAGACGTTGTAGGCTGAGCTGGGCCACGGCCACGGCATTGCGGGCCTTGATGACATCCGCCTTGGCGGCATCCAGACGGGCCTGGGCCTCGCGCACGGCGACGATGTCACCGGTGCCGACCTTGAGGTTGGCATCCGTCTGCCGGTAAATGCT
>JAJYQY010000051.1 GCA_021794385.1 Pseudomonadota bacterium
GTAGCGGGAATGCCCTCCTGTCCTCCTGGGGGCAACAGGGGCGCGATTTTTTTGACCTGATCCTGGAAGAGGCCGATCCGGTGACGGATGAGGCCTTTGTGGAACCGGCGGGGGAGGGGCTGCTGGCTGCTTTGCAGCGCGATATCTTGTACCTGCGGGACGGCCCCGGAGAGGAAGGTCCCCGTGATTTGTCGGCGGCGGATGTCTCGTTGCAGGTGCACGCGGCCCATAGCCCGCTGCGCGAACTGGAAATTCTGCAGGATCGCCTGCTGGACCTCTTCCAGAAAGATGCCAGCCTGCAGCCCGAAGACATCCTGGTGATGACTCCGGATTTACCCCGTTATGCGCCCCTGATCGAGGCAGTCTTCGGCACGGTGCCCGAGGCGCGCCATATCCCCTATCGCGTTGCCGATGCGCCCCTGGCGGCGGTCCCCGTGGTCAGCGCCTGGGATGCCTTCCTGACCCTGCTGGATGGTTCCTGGCCGGCGAGTGCGGTGCTGGATCTGCTGGAACGACCGCCGGTGGCGGAGCGTTTCGGACTCTCTCCCGAAGACCTGGCTGTTCTGCGCGGGTGGGTCCCCATGGCGGGTATCCGCTGGGGGCGGGAGGCGTGGCCCCAAGGCTGGCGAGCGGGTTTGGACCGGCTTCTCCTCGGTTGCGCGCTGCCGGCGGAATCGCCCCAGCTCTTTGCCGGGCTTCTGCCCCGCGGGGCCCTGGCAGCGCCGGACCAATTGCGGCTCTTGGGCACGCTGGTGGAGGTGCTTACCCAGCTCTTTGCCGCTGCCGATGCCCTGACGGCGCCACGCTCCCTCGGGCAATGGGCGCGGGATCTGGTCCCGTGGCTGGAAGGGCTTTTCGCCGCTGGCGATGATCGTGAGCGCCTGCGCGGCGAACTGGCCCGCCTCGGGGAGGAGGCGGAGGGCGCCGACATGCGCAGCATGCTCCCCTTTGCCGTCCTGCGTGCTCATCTGCGCGAGCGTTTGCAACAGACGGACCCGCAGCAGCCCATGCTGGCCGGGGGGGTAACCTTTGCCGCTATGGTGCCCATGCGCAGTCTGCCGGCGCGGGTGGTGGTGCTGCTTGGCCTCAACGGCGACAGTTTTCCCCGCCAGCAGCGTCAGGCCAGCTTTGATGCCATGGCCCGGGAATGGCGGCGCGGCGACCGCTCGCGGCGCCAGGATGATCGTTATCTCTTTCTGGAGGCCTTGCTTTCGGCCCGGGATTGTCTGCTGCTGAGTTATGTGGGACGGGATATTCGCGATGATAGCGAACGTCCGCCCTCGGTCCTGCTCAGCGAACTGTTGGATTATATCGACCGCCACTGGCGGGCCCCGCCGCCCCATGACCGGGCTTCCGCCGCCGTGTGCGTGCAGCATCCCTTGCAGTCTTTCAGCCGCTCGTATTTTGCGGGTGATCCACGCCTCTCCAGTTATGCCGGGGAGCTTGCCGAGGCCCTCAACCATCGCGACGCCATGGCGCCGTCCTTTGTCTCCCAGCCCTTGCCGGGGGATGCCCGGGGCGTGGTGGAACTGGCGGATTTACTGGCTTTCTGGCAGGGTCCCAGCGCGTATTTCTGCCGCCGTCGCCTGGGGATGCAGTTGCAGATGGAGGCGGACATCCCCCAGGATCAGGAGCCCTTCGTGCTCGATGGCCTGCAGGGATGGGCCTTGGAACAGGAGATCCTGCGTCTACAGCGGCAGGGCGTAGATGCCGGACAAGCGCTGGCCATCCTGGCTCAGGGAATCCTGCCCCCGGCGGGCCTGGGTGCAGTGGCATACTGGCAGCGTGAGCCCATGGTGGCGCGCTTTGCGCAACGGCTGGCGGAAACCTTGCCGGCGGCAACGCAGGCGGCGGATCTGGACCTGCTGCTGGGTGGCTACCGGCTGCAGGGAACGCTGGCCGGGATCGGCCCGGCCGGCTTGGTGCTGTGGCAACTGAGTGGGCTCAAGGCGGAGCTTTGGCTGCGTTTCTGGATCCTGCATCTGCTGGCGCAGCGGGGGGTGGGACCGAGCCGGAGCCGCTTCCTGCACCGCGATGGCTGCAGCGTGCTGCCGGCCCTGGACGCTGCGGCGGCCGAGGCCACCCTCGCTACTCTCCTGGACTATTTTACGCAGGGACAAGGCCTCCCTTTACCCTTTTTCCCGCGCACGGCCATGGCCTATGCGGAACAGGCCTTGCAGGGTTCGCCCCCCGATCCGGCGGCCCTCCCGGCCTGGCGGGGGAATGGCCGGTCGGGGAACGGCCCGCCGGGAGAGGCCGAATCGCCTGCAGTGCGCCTGGCCTTCCGCGGCCGTGATCCGCTGCAGGATCCCTTTGCCGAGATTGCCCTGGCCGTGTGGGGGCCGCTCCTGGCCCTACGGGAGCAGCCGGAATGAGCTTTGATCCGTTGCAGGTGCCCCTGGGCGGCACCCAGCTCATCGAGGCCAGCGCCGGTACGGGCAAGACCTGGACGGTGGCCATGCTGTATTTGCGCCTGCTCCTGGAGCAGCAACGGCGTCCCGAGCAGATCCTGGTGCTGACCTTTACCCGCGCCGCCACGGCGGAGCTGCGCGAGCGCATTCGCCGACGGCTGGTGGAAGCCCTGGCGGTGGCGCGGGGGGGAGAGGCCCCGGCGGATTTCCCGGCGGCCCTCCGCAGCACCCTGCAGGAAGCAGGGGCGCAAACCATCCTGCAGTCGGCCCTGGCCGGATTTGACGGCGCGGCCATCTTCACCATTCATGCCTTTTGTCAGCGGGTCTTGCAGGATCACGCCCTGGAGGCCATGTCTCCCCTGGCGGTGGATCTCGTCGCCGATGATGGGGAACTGCGGGAGGCCCTGGCAGCGGAGTTTTACCGCCGGGAAATTGCCGAGGCCAGCCCGGCATGGAGCGCCTGGCTGGCGCACCGGCACCTGGACCCAGCGGCCCTGCTGGCCCCCCTGCGCCGCCTCCTGGGGCGTGCCCAGGCCAGGCTGCTGGCCCCCGCCGAGCCCGGCGATGGCGCGGCGGAGGAGCAGTGCTTCGTGGCCGCCATGGAAGCGGCACAGGCGTTATGGCAGCAGGGCGGGGCGGCGCGCTTGCAGGATCTTTTGGCGCCGTTGGCGGCGGCGGAAGATTTCAAGGGCAATATGTGGGATGCGAAAAAATTTTCCGGCTGGCAGCGGGAGCTGGATGCCTATCTGCATACACCCATGCCGGCCCTGCAGGATCCGCGCCTCCCGGACGGGGTACGGCGCCTTGCCCTTTCGGGGCTGGAGGGGGCGCTAAAAAAGGGCCGCCGCATCCCGCCGCAGCCACTGCCCCTTGCCTTGGATGAACTGGTGCAGGCGGCGGACGCCCTGGCGGAACAGTATGAGCGCCGGACGGCCTGGCTGTCCTTGCGCCTGCTCGCCCATCTGCAGGAGGCGTTGCCGGCGGCCAAGGCCCTGCGCGCCGAGCGCAGTTTTGACGATGTGCTGCTGGCCCTGCGGGATGCCCTGCGGCGCGAGCCGACGGGGCCGGCCCTTGCTGCCGCCCTGCGCCAGCAGTATCCGGCGGCCCTCATCGATGAATTCCAGGACACCGATGCCGCCCAGTACCAGATCTTCCGGGCCATTTATGCTGCCGGGGAGGGGCCGGTGTTTTATGTGGGCGACCCCAAGCAGGCCATTTACCGTTTTCGCGATGCCGATATTTTTGCCTACCTCAGCGCCGCTCGGACGGCTGATCGGCGGCATACGCTCACGCAAAACTTCCGTTCGGCCCCGGGCCTGGTGCAGGGGGTCAATGCCCTATTTGGACGGGCGGAGCGACCCTTTTTGCTGGAGCAGATCCGGTTTCAGCCGGTGCTGGCCACCGCGGGGCGCGGCGAGGAGGCGCATTTTCCGGGATTGGCTGCGCCTTGGCGTTGCGCGCTTTTGCCCAAAACGGAGGGCACGGGCAAGAAGGCCGGAGCAGAACAGGCCATCGCCCGCCATCTGGCTGCCGAGGTGGTCGAATTGCTGCAATGGGGGCGGGCAGGGCGAGCCGAGCTGCACGGCCAGCCGGTGGCGGGGCGGCACATCGCCGTTCTGGTGCAGAAACACGAGCAGGGGCGACTGATTCAGGAAAGCCTGCGCGCTGTCGGGGTGGCCAGTGCGCGGCAGGGTCAGGACAGCGTTTTTGGCAGCGCGGAGGCCGAAGATCTGGAACGTATCCTCCTCGCCATCGCCGAACCGGGTAACAGCGGTCGCCTGCATGCGGCCTTGGCGACCCCCTTATGGGGGAAGGATGCCCGGGATCTGGAGGACATGCGTCTGAACGACACCCTGGAGACGGCCGTCTGGGAGCGCGTGGACGCCTATCGACGGCGCTGGGAACGGGATGGCTGCATGGCCATGTTCCGCCAATGGCTGCAGGGCGAGCAGGTCATGGGCCGCATGCTGCTGGGGAGCGACGGCGAGCGCCGTCTGACCAATCTCCTCCATCTGGCGGAACTCCTGCATCAGGAAGAGCAGGCACAGGGTCTGGGACGGGAGGCCCTGTTACGCTGGTTTGCCCGGCAACGACAGGCACCGGCGGGCAGCGAGGAACACCTGCTGCGCCTGGAGAGTGACGCCGATCTGGTACAGATCCTCACCATTCACAGCGCCAAGGGTCTGCAATTTCCCATCGTCTTTTGTCCCTTCCTGTGGTCCGACGAGCCGGGACGCAAGGATGCGGGTCCGGTCATCTGCCATGATCCCGACGACCCCCTGACCGTCCTGGCAGACTTTGGGTCGCCCCGTCAGGAGGCTTTGCGCCAGATCGCCCGGGAGGAGGAGGCCGCCGAGCGCCGGCGACTCTTGTATGTGGCCCTCACCCGCGCCCAGTATCGGCTGGTGCTGCATCTGCCCGAGGGTCTGGGCCAGCAGTCGCCCCTGGCCGGCTTGCTGGGCGGGGGTGGCAAGGATTTTTCCTGGAGGGCCGCGCTGGAGGGTCTTGCCGCCGCTGCGGTCGCCGCCGTGGCCCTCATTCCCCTGGATACCCGCGCTGATGCGCCCCGCTGGACCGGCAACACCGCTCCGCAAAACGCCTGGGCGGCGTCTTTCACCCGGCATCTGAGCATGGGCTGGCGGGTCGGTAGTTTTACGGCACTGAGCAGTGGCGGACGCGGCGAGCGCGCGGACCACGATGATGCCGCGCCCCCACCCGATCCCCTCAGCGGACCCGGCCCCGTGGCCTTTCCCCGGGGCGCCCAGGCCGGCATCTGTCTGCACAGCATCCTCCAGCGCTGGAACCCGCAACGGGGAGAAGAGGACCTGCTCGTTCATATTGATGCGGCCCTGCAGCGCTACGGTTTTGCCGGTCAGTGGCGGCAGGATTTGCGGCAATGGCTTCCTGCCGTAACGGCGACGCCGCTGTGGCAGGGCGGACCCGCCCTGGCCGAGATACCGCGCGTCGCGCGGTTGGCGGAGTGGGAATTTACCTTTCCCGTGAGCCGTCTGGACCCGCGGGCGCTGGCGGCCCATCTCCAGGCCGCAGGCCTCCCCTGGCAGGGCAGCGAGGAGACCCTACGCGGTTATCTGCGCGGTTTTGTCGATCTCCTCTTTGTCCATGAGGGCCGCTATTATCTGGTGGACTACAAGTCCAATGACTTGGGTCCCCTGGAGGCCTATGGGGCCAATGGCCTGGCGGCGGCCATGAGCGCCGGTGGCTACCATTTGCAATACCTCCTCTACACCCTGGCGGTGCAGCGATTCTTGCGCAACCGCCTGCCCGATTATGACTATGAGCGCCACTTTGGCGGGGTCTATTACCTCTTTTTGCGCGGCATGTCGCCCCACTACCGGCCCGGCTGGGGCATCTACGCCACGCGCCCCGGCGCCGCGCTCCTGGCGGAGCTGGAGCAGATGATGGAGGGTCGGTCATGATCAGCCCCGATGGGGCACAGGATTTTCCCCTGGCGCGGCATTTCGCGGAGCTGCTGGGCCGTTTGGGGGCGACGGCGGTCGTACAGGACCTCGCCGCTATCCTCATGGCGCGCAGCGCGGCCGGGCATAGCTGTTTGCCTCTGGAGGCGGCGCTGCTCGCCCCCGAGGCGCAGATATCCCTGTCCCGGAGCCCGGTGCTGGGGGCGCCCGGCGACTTCCGTCCCCTCATTCTCGATGGGCAGCGCCTCTATCTCTACCGTTTTTGGGAATATGAAACCCGCCTCGCCACGGCCCTGCTGAACCGTGCCGCAGACCTGCCGGAAGTGGATGAAGGGCTGCTGCGCGCCGGCCTGCTGCGGCACTTCCCCCTGCCTGCCGGGGACCGGCAGGCAGGACTGGGGGACCAGCGTCTGGCCGCGGCGGTGGCGGTGTTGCGCCGGCTGGCCGTCATCTCCGGTGGGCCGGGGACCGGCAAGACCAGCACCGTGTTGCGCATTCTCGCCCTGTTGCTGGAACAGGACCCCCAGCGACCGCCGCGTATCGCCCTGGCGGCCCCCACCGGCAAGGCTGCCACCCGGCTGGCCGACGCCCTGCGCGCGGGCCGTCATCACCTCGATCTGCCCCCGCTGCTTGCCGCGGCCATCCCCGATGAGGCGCAAACCCTGCACCGTCTCCTGGCTTATCATCCCGAACGGGGCTTCGCCCACGACGCCGATCACCCGCTGCCCGTGGATGTAGTGGTGGTGGACGAGGCGTCCATGGTCGGGCTGGCCCTCATGGAGGCCCTCCTGCGGGCCCTGCCGGCCCATGCCCGGCTGATCCTGCTGGGGGATCGGGACCAGTTGGCTTCGGTGGAAGCAGGGGCAGTGCTGGCCGAGATCTGCGCCACGCCGGCAGGTCCTCGGCCCGATTTTGCGGCGCGTCTGAGCACGCTGACGGCGCTGCCGGTGAACGGCGCGGGTGAGAGCCCCCTGGCCGACTGTATGGTGCATCTTCGCCATAGCTACCGTTTTGCCGCCGGCGGGAGCATCGGCCGGCTGGCCCGCGCCCTGCAGCAGGGCGCTGTCGAAGCCGCCCTGAGCATCCTGGAGGCCGAGGCCATCTGGCAGCCCTTGCCTGCAGAACAAGGCTTGGCCAGCGCATTGCTGGAGGTGGTCAGAGCTGGCTGGAAGGAGTATTTCCGGGCCTTGCAGCGGGAGGCGGAGCCCGCCCGCATCCATGCCGCCTGGGAACGCTTTCGCCTGCTCAGCGCCCTGCGCCAGGGGCCGTGGGGTGCCGAAGTGCTCAACGCCGTTCTGGACGCCCGGCTGGCCCGAGCCCCGCGGCGTGGGGCGCATTATCACGGTCGGCCGGTGATCATCCGTCAGAATGACAGCGCCCTCGGTCTTTTTAACGGCGACGTCGGCCTCACCCTGGCGCGCCAGGGACGGCTGCAGGTCTTTTTCCCGGGCCGTGAAGGATTCCGCAGCTTTGCCCCCGAACGCCTGCCCGCCCATGAGAGCGCCTGGGTGATGACCGTCCATCAATCCCAGGGCAGCGAGTTTGACGACATCCTTCTGCTCCTGCCCGACGCCGACAACCCCGTCCTCAGCCGGGAACTCCTCTATACCGCCGTCACCCGCGCCCGCCAAGGGATCCTGCTCTGGGGTGCGGAGGCGGCCCTACGGGGCGCCCTGGCGCGGCGCATGGCGCGGGATAGCGGGCTGGAGGCGCGCCTGTGGGGTCGTTCCTAGATGGCCTCCAGGTCGTGGCCCCTGCCAAGCCTGTGGTCCAGCCGCGCACGCTATTTATAACGCAGCAAATACCGCCACTCGAAGGCCCGTTTGACGGTGTGCCAGAGAGGGTTGGGGAGAACGCTGGCGCGTTTGCTGTCGCGGTAGACCATGATGCCGCTGTCGAGGGTGTCGATGATGCAGACCAGCTCTTCCTTGAAGGGCTGGTCCGGGGCCTTGCCGTGCATCTGGGCGATGAGGCTGGCCACGGCGGTTTCGGCCTGCAGGTCGGCGGCGTGCCCTTGCTTGGGCAGCCAGTCGGCGGTGCCGGCGTAGCTGCCGTTATCACCGGCCACAAAGACCCCCGGGTGGTCCTGCACCTGGCAGTAGCGGTCGGCCTGGATGAAACCGCCGGGGGACAGGGGCAGGCCGCTGTTGGCCAGCCACTCGGGGCCGGTCACGCCGGGCATGAAGAGGATGAGATCGGCGTCGATGTCGCCGCCTTCGGTCTGGACCTTTTTGGTCTCGAAGCCGGTGATCTTGTGGCCGAGGTGGGCGCGGATGCCGCGTTTTTCCATTTCTCCCAGGATGCCCGTCACGGCCTTGGGCCCCAGGCGATTGCCGGGTTCCTGCATGGGGTTGAAGAAGACCAGGTCTATCTGCTGGCGCTTGCCCAGGCGCTTGAGGTGGGTGTCCAGACCGAAGAGGAGCTCGAAGATGGGACCGCCACGCACGGCGGGCGCTTCGAGGGGGTTGCCGCCAAAGCCCAGGGCGACGGTCCCTTTATCCAGGAGCGCCAGCCGATCGCGTATGGCTTCGGCGGCCTCTATGCCGTCGCAGATGGCGATGCTGTGCTCGATGCCCGGGAGCTTTTTGATGCCACGCCCGCCACTGGCAATGATGAGGGCGTCATTGCGGACTTCGCCCGTATCGGTGACGACGGTACGTCCGCCATCCTTGAGGCCGGTGACGCGGCCCTGGTGAAACTGTACTTTCTTGCGTGCAAAAAAGCGTTCCAGGGGGATGCGCAGATCCTCGCCGCGGCGCAGGCCGACGGGGATCCAGATGAGGCTGGGGTAGTAAATGAATTCGGCCTTGGGGGCGATCAGCGTGATTTCGGCATCCGGCAACTGCCGGCGCAGGGCGCGAACGGCGGTAAGGCCGCCGAAACCGGCGCCGATGATGGTGATTTTTGCCATGTTCTTCCTCCCGGCTACAGGTCATGGAAGGACGCCCCATCGTTCTGCGACGGGCCGCCCGGGACAAGCGTCGTAACCATCCTACGCAATGGCAAGAGGCAGGGCTATCCCCGCCGCCGGTAAACCAGATCAAAGCTGCGATGGCCGAGTCGTTCACCGCGCCGCTCGAAGCGGGTGGGGATGCGGTTGGCGGGGCGGGGGGCGAAGTGACCGGGGTCGGCCGTGTTGACGAGATTTGGCTCGGCATCAAGTACCGAGAGCATGTGCTGGGCGTAAGCCTCCCAGTCGGTGGCGAGCTGTAGTTCACCGCCGGCGGCGAGCACGCGCGCCAGGGTGGCGGCAAAGGCAGGCTGGATGAGGCGGCGTTTGTGATGGCGTTTTTTCGGCCAGGGGTCGGGGAACTGGATGATAATGGCCTGCAGACAGCCATCGGGCAGGGTAGCGAGCCATGGCGCCGCGTCGTCCTTGAGGATGCGGAGGTTGTGCACTTCCTCATCGCGCATGCGCAGCAGCAGGGCCCCCACCCCCGGACCGTGGACCTCGGCGCCGATGCAGCCCCAGTCGGGGCGGCTGGCGGCCAGGGCGGCCAGATGTTCGCCGTTGCCAAAGCCGATTTCCAGCGCCAGAGGCCGCCCATCGCCCCAAGGATGAGTCCAGGGGGTTGCCGGATCGACCCGATAGCGAGGCAGGAGCGTCTGCAATAGGCCACCCTGAGCGTTGGTAAGACGACCCTGGCGCAGCACAAAGCTGCGCATGGGACGATGCGGACTATTGAGGACATGGCTCATGGCAGGCGTTATAGCATTGGGAAAACGTAAACAAAAACAATGTACATTGTATCGACCTCCTGGCCGTTGTCACCAATCCGTCACACTGCGTGTAAAAACGTGCTTCACCAAAGAAAGCCCCATCATACGCTGACGGGGTCTTGTCCATCCGGTAATCGCGCAACAGTTCGCCACTTACCTTGCCGTGGCGTTGATATAATCCATCAACTGCCGTGTCAGTTCCAGCCGGTCCTCCGCACGCCCTGGTGCCCGGTCCTCTCCAGGAACTTCCGGGCCGCGTCCGCATCGACTTCCAGCAAAATACGGCTGCGTGACCAGTTGCTCACCTATACCCATATAGGTATAATCCTGCCATGGGCTCCGGCAGGAAAAAACTGGAATGGGTAGGGTCTGCGAAAAAAAGACCTCAAGGCTTTGCCGGAAGCCGTGCAGGATATTTTTGGCTATGCGCTGTTTCTGGCCCAGGCTGGCGGCAAGCACCATCAGGCCAAGCCTCCAGGGCTTTGGGTCCCTGGCGTGCTCGAAGTGGTTGAGGAGTTCGATAAGGACACCTTATAGACCCGTGTATACGGTGAGCTTTGCCAACGCCGTGGATGTGCTGCACTGCTTCAAGTAAGAAGTCCACGCAGGGCAAAGAGACGCCGAAGCCGGATATGGATTTGATACGCACCCGTTTGCAGGCGGCGGCAAGGCACGCCAAGGATCAGCGAAAATGAGCATTGAAATCGAAGAAGGTACAGGCAACGTCTATGCGGACCTTGGACTGCCCGATGCCGAGGAAATGTTGCTCAAGGCACAACTGGCTAACAGGATAGGGACTCTTTTGCGTGAAAAAGGCTGGTCCCAGCAGCACGCCGCGGAGGTCTTGGGCATCCCGCAACCAAAGCTCTCCATGCTGTTGCGCGGCCGGTTTCGCGGAATCAGCGAGGCCAAGATGCTCGAATGCCTGTCACGGTTGGGTCGAGACGTGCAGATTGTCATTGGACCCGAGCGGCAGGGGCATGGGCAGGTTCACGTTGTATGAAATGGGCCTGATCGATGGCTGACATGCAGTTGGGGATTTTTTGCAGACGTAACGCTTTGCCGCGTTGATCTGCTGGAAACCGAGGGACAGGTAGGGACGCAATGACCAGGAAGCCGAAGGATCCGAAAACGACACGTAAACAGTCAACAGGCAACGGCGAGAGGCTTGCCGACCTGGCTTACAGTTTTATTCATAACGGCGACGTGCATGCCGAAGTCCCCATGGTCACGGCGATTCGTGAAGCTTTGGCGCAAGGAAACCGGGATGCCATTACCATGGCGGTGATGGCGCTCATGATCAAAGACCCGGATATCGCTATGGAGTTTGTCGCCATTTGTATCCGGCACGCCTGTATGCGCTTTGAGAACCACTACCCATCCGTCAGCCATGTCATGGGGATACCCATTGCCGAATCCGAGCCGATCACCTTTGCCAAGAGCCGACTCAGGCAACTGCACGAGGTGGTTGTGGCGTCGGGATTGGCATGCCCGGATGCGGACATCCATTTCCATCCCACCACGGTAGACCTGGAAAACCTGGTGACCGCGCATCCCTGCGAAATCGCCAGCTTGCATGATCAGATACCTGCCCACAAAGCACTACCCCGCCACCTCATTAAAAAACTGAACGAACTGGAAGATCCGGATGATCGTCTGCAGGTGCTTTTAATGGTGATCGCGGTGCCGAAAGACCAAGAGACTTGCCTGGACCTGGAATCTTTTGACACGGAACGGCAGGCGGCCCTTGCACAATCGGTATCCCAATTGCTTTTCGGTGGTCAAACCATAGTAGCCCCACCAGATATCTTGTCCAACATCCTCTGTGGTGATACGGACGAGGAGGATGGGCAAGCCGATCTGGAGCAAGAGTTTTCGGATGCATTGATGCACGCCATTGCCGAACTGGGAACATCGGACCTGGAGGCGAGTATCGAGGAACCAGATGAAATGACCTTGCAGATCACGTTATGCGAATCCCCGGAAAACTGCTGGAATGTCCAAGTCGAGTATGGCAAGGCGGACTGGTCCCGGTCGGATGCGTTCATGATGGTCTATGATGTCATGAAGGATGCGGGGATCGTCGCCATATTGCTGAACGATGCGGAGGATGAGGCGGAAATCGTTGATGGGAGGCCGCCAGACGAGGTGGTGCGGCATTGATGACCGCTTCCTAGGAATTCCTAGAAAGCGGTATCCTTCATGAAGATCTGGTTCAACTGAAAACAGCCAAGTCCTTATCCTCACCAGCAACGACTGCCCCGGCATATGTGGTCCGTGTCAATATAAACAATGGGTTACAAAATTCCGTCCCAGCGGGACATGTCATGTTTTCATAAGTAAATGAAAATAAAGGTGAAACAATGATTTTGGCAGGGGCAAAAATGGCTCATGGCAGGCATTATAGCCGGTTTCCTGCCGCGGCCTAGAGAGGAGAGAGGCATGGTGCAGTCATTGGTTGGTGTGGTGATGGGCAGTAACAGCGATTGGGAAGTGATGCGGCACGCTGCGGCGCAGCTTCGCGTCCTGGAGGTGCCTTTTGAACTGCGGGTGGTGTCGGCCCATCGCACCCCGGATCTCTTGTTTCAATACGCCGAAACGGCTGCTTCCAGGGGGCTGCGCTGCATCATTGCTGGCGCCGGCGGCGCGGCGCACCTGCCGGGGATGTTGGCGGCCAAGACCCCGTTACCCGTCTTGGGGGTGCCGGTACCCTCGCGCTATCTCAAGGGCATGGACTCCCTGCTGTCCATCGTCCAGATGCCCAAGGGGGTGCCGGTGGCCACCTTCGCCATCGGTGAGGCCGGCGCCGCCAATGCGGCTTTGTTTGCCGCCGCGCTGCTGGCGGCGGGGGATGCAGCGTTGGCGGCCCGTCTCCAGGCCTTCCGGGCGGAGCAGGAAGCGGCGGTGCTGGCCATGACCATCCCGGAGGAGGAGTGATCCTCCCCGGCGCCACCCTGGGGATCCTTGGCGGCGGGCAATTGGGGCAAATGTTCAGCCTGGCGGCCCTGCGCCTGGGTTACCGGGTCCTGGTCCTCGACCCCGACCCCCACTGTCCCGCAGCGGCGGTGGCCAGCCGCCATCTCTGTGCGGATTACGATGACCCCGCGGCCCTGGCCGATCTGGCGCGCACCTGCGCCGCCGTGAGTACCGAATTTGAAAACGTATCGGCAGCCGCCCTGGAGGTTCTGGCCCAGCACCTGCCGGTGCGCCCGGCACCCGATGCCGTGGCCATCGTGCAGGACCGTATTCGGGAAAAGGGCTTTTTGCGCGATCTGGATTTGGCCACGGCACCCTTCGCGGTCATCCATGCCGAAGGCGATCTGCATGCCGCCTGGCGGAGCGTGGGCCGGCCGGCCATTCTGAAACGGGCGCGTTTCGGTTACGACGGCAAGGGCCAGGCCGGCGTAGACGATGGGGATGCCCTGGCCTCGGCCTGGGCCGCCATGGGGCAGGCACCTGCCGTCCTCGAAGCCCGCATCGCCCTCCGCCAGGAGTTGTCGGTGGTACTGGCCCGGGGCGGAGACGGGATGATGGTCTTCTATCCCGTCGCGGAAAACATCCACCGGAATGGCATTCTCGACCTCAGCATCGTCCCCGCCCGCTGCCCCGCGGCGCTCCAGCAGGAGGCGCGGCAGATGGCCGCCCGCATCGCCACGGCCCTCGATTATGTGGGCACCATGGCAGTGGAGTACTTTGTGGATGAGACAGGGCGCCTCCTCGTGAATGAGATTGCCCCGCGTCCCCATAACAGCGGGCATTTCAGTATCGACGCCTGCGTGCAGAGCCAGTTCGACCAGCAGGTGCGCGCCCTCTGCGGCCTGCCCCTGGGCGACACCCGCCTGCTGAGTCCCGTGGTGATGATGAATCTCCTGGGCGATCTCTGGGGGGAGGGCGAACCGGACTGGTCCGCCCTCTTTCGCCATCCGCAGCTCAAGCTCCACCTCTACGGCAAGGCCGAGGCCCGCCCCGGGCGCAAGATGGGGCATGTGCATGCCTTGGCCGCCGACAGCGCCCAGGCCATCGCCGTGCTGGAAGCCCTGCGCGCCGACTGGGGATGGCCGAAGATCTGAGGGCAGGGGTGCTGGGCGTTGTCCTAGATCCGGCGGTTGGCAGGAGCATTTTGCCGTTTTTCGTGTTGTGCATTCGCCGGCCCCCCTGCATGCTGACCATCCGGTCGGCACTGTGGTAGACTGGGTTGCAATGGCAAAAAACGAGGGCAGTCATGGGTCGAGTACGCATTCCCACCCTTCTCCTGGACGGTACTGATGCGGAGGCCAAGCGGGAAGAGATCCGCCGCACTTTCCATCAGACCTCCCTGCTCTATGAACAACTCTTCGATCATCTGGCCAGCCCCGAGGCCTGGTATCATAAGGCCATTGCCCTGCGTCATCCCCTCATTTTCTACTTTGGTCACACCGCGGTCTTTTTTGTGAACAAGCTGCAGGTGGCAGGGCTGATTCGGCAGCGGTTGGACCCGGACTTTGAATCCATCTTTGCCGTGGGCGTGGACGAGATGTCCTGGGATGATCTGGATGAAACCCATTACGACTGGCCCAGCCTAGAGGCAGTGCGGGCCTATCGGGCCGAGTTGCGGGAGCTGGTGGACGGCGTAATCCGCACCTTGCCGCTGACCCTGCCTATCACCTGGGACTCGCCCTGGTGGGCCATTCTCATGGCTATCGAGCACGAAAATATTCACCTGGAAACCAGTTCCGTGCTCATGCGTCAGCTCCCCCTGTCCTTGCTGCGGCTGGTAGCGGGTTGGGAGCCTTGGCTGGAAAGCGGCATCCCCCCGGAAAACGCCCTGCTGCCCGTGGCGGGAGGGCGGGTGCGCCTCGGCAAGGCGCGCGATGCTCGACTCTATGGCTGGGACAACGAATATGGTGAGCATGAGGTGGAGCTCAAGGATTTTGCCGCCGGGCGATATCTGGTGAGCAATGGCGAATTTCTGCCCTTTGTGGAGGCCGGGGGCTATACCGATCCCCGCTGGTGGACGGCGGAGGGGGATAACTGGCGGCGCTTTGCTCGCCCGGAGCATCCGAGCTTCTGGGTGGCGGTTGCCGGCGGCTGGAAACTACGGCTGATCGCTGCCGAGCGGCCCATGCCCTGGGACTGGCCGGTGGAGGTGAACTGCCTGGAGGCCGAGGCCTTCTGCACCTGGAAATCTGCGCAAAGCGGAGTCCGTGTACGCCTGCCCAGTGAAGACGAATGGCGCCGCCTGCGTGATCTTTCCGGCATTCCCGACGTGGACAAATGGCTGGAAGCACCCGCCAATATCGGCTTGGCTTACGGGGTTTCGCCGTGCCCGGTGCAGCATTTTCGCCACGGGGATTTTTATGATGTCATCGGTAACGTCTGGCAGTGGACCGCGACTCCCATCTATCCCTTCAGCGGTTTTGCCGTGCACCCCTATTATGATGATTTTACCACCCCGACCTTTGATCAGCAGCATAATCTGATCAAGGGCGGCTCGTTCATTGCTTTGGGCAACGAAATGCAGCAGGAAGCGCGCTATGCCTTTCGCCGTCATTTTTTCCAGCATGCGGGCTTTCGTTATGTGCGTTCCGCTAATCCTTTGCCCGAAGTGCCGGTCTATGAAAGCGATGCGGCTATTTCCCAGTATTGCGATTTTCACTATGGGCCCGAGCACTTTGGCGTAGAGAATTTCCCCGCAGCATTGGCAGAGTTGGCGGTAAAGGCCATGGCCGGGCGGCCCCTGCGGCGGGCGTTGGACATCGGTTGCGCCGTCGGGCGGAGCAGTTTTACGCTGGCGCGCCATTGTCCCGAGGTGACGGGGCTGGATTTTTCTGCCCGTTTCATCCAGGTGGGGGTGCGGCTGCGGGACCAGGGGAGTTTTTCCTACACCCTGGTGGAAGAAGGGGATCTGCTGAGTTATCACACAGCGCGCCTGGCGGATCTGGATCTGGCCGCTACCGCGGGGCGGGTGCAGTTTGTTCAGGCCGATGCCTGCAATCTCAAGCCGCTGTACAAGAATTACGATTTGGTCATCGCCGCCAATCTCATCGACCGCCTGTACCAGCCGCGCAAATTCCTCCAAGAAATCCCCAACCGGATCGTTTCCGGCGGTATTCTCGTGCTGAGCTCGCCCTACACCTGGCTGGCGGAACACACGCCCAGGGAAGAATGGCTGGGCGGCTTCAAGCGCAACGGCGAGAACTTCACCACCCTGGATGCCCTGCGCGAGCTCCTGGCACCCCATTTCCGCCTGCTCCAAGGGCCTTTTGATCAGCCCTTCGTCATCCGCGAGACGGCCCGCAAGTATCAGCACAGCCTGGCCCAGGTCACGCTCTGGGAGCGCTTGTGATGGATTTCGATCAGGTCATCCCGCGTTTGGGGACGGGTGCGCTCAAGTGGGATGGGGCGGCTGCCCGCTTTGGCAAGGAAGTGCTGCCCATGTGGGTGGCGGACATGGATTTTGCCGCGCCGGCGGCGGTGCAAGCCGCCCTGGCGGAACGGGTGGCCCACCCCATTTACGGTTACCCCTGCGGTGGCACGGCGGTGTTGGCAGCGGGCGCGAACTGGATGGAACGGCGCCACGGCTGGCGCCCCGATCCCGCTCATATGCTCCTGGTCAGCGGCGTGGTGCCGGGGCTTTTCGCCGCGGTACGGGCCTTCAGCGAGGCGGGCGATGGTGTCATCATCATGCCACCCATTTACCCGCCCTTCCTCGCGGCGGTCCAGGAACAGGGGCGGGAACTCCTGATGGCGCCCCTGCAGCAGGATCGGAACGGCCACTATCAGATGGATTGGGAACGTCTCGAAGCCCTCCTGCCCCATGCCCGGATGCTGCTCCTCTGCTCCCCCCACAACCCCTCCGGTCGGGTCTGGGGGCAGGCGGAATTGCAGCATCTCGGGGAACTCGCCCGGCGCCAGGGCGTGCTGGTGGTCAGCGATGAGATCCATGCCGATCTGGCCTATGCCGATCACCCCCACATCCCTTTTCCCCGCCTCTTTCCCGACAGCCTGCTCCTCAGCTCCGCGGGCAAGAGCTTTAACATCGCCGGCATCGGTGGTGCCGTAGCCGTGCTGGCCGATGAGCGTCAACGTCATCACTATGCCGCCGAACTGCGACGCAGTCAGATCCACGAAATCAATCTTTTTGCCCTCATCGCGATGATCGCTGCCTGGGAAGAGGGGGGCGCCTGGCAGGAGGGCGTGCGGGCTTACCTGGCCGCCAATGCCCACCATCTCGGCCAGCGTCTGGCGGCGGAACTGCCCGCCTTCGGGTATCGGGTGCCCGAGTTCGGCTACCTCGCCTGGCTCGATCTGCGCGCCCTGGGTCTGGACGACGCGGCCATTGCCCAGCGCCTGTGCGATGCGGGTCTGGGCCTGAACCCTGGCCCGAGCTTCGGTCCCGGTGGCGCGGGCTTTGTGCGCCTCAATTTCGGGACGCCGCGGGCCCTGGTGGATGAGGGGGTGGCGCGTCTGTGCCGGGCTTTTGGCGGAAAATGAGTCTGCTGACGCGCCGACTGCAGCACCGAGCCTGGAACGATTGGTGGATGGTCAGGCCCGGGTCCGGCGGCGACGTAGCGTGGGAAGGGTCCGCTCGTAATTAATGACTGACCCGCGGTAGCCGGTTAACAAGCAAGGATGACGAAAAAGGAGAACGCCCATGGCAACAACTGCAAAAGACCTGCCCCTCGGTAGTCCCATCCCCGATTTTTGCCTGCCCGTGGGCGGCCGGGCGGAACGCTGGTGTCTGGCCGATCATCGTGGGCAACCGACACTGGTGATCTTCATCTGCAACCACTGTCCCTATGTGCTGCACATCAGCCGCAAGCTCGGAGAGCTGACGGCCCAATGGATGACCCAGGGCCTGGCGGTGGTGGGGATCAACAGCAACGACCCGGAGCAATATCCCGATGATGCACCGGAAAAAATGCCCGCCGAGGCGACCCGCGCCGGCTATGCCTTCCCCTATCTTTTCGATGCCGAACAGGGGGTGGCCAAGGCCTTCCATGCCGTTTGCACCCCGGACATCTTTCTTTTTGACAAGGCGGGACGTCTCGCCTACCACGGACAGTTTGATGACAGCCGCCCGAAAAACGAACTGCCCACCGATGGCAAGGATCTCCGTGCCGCGGTAGCTGCCGTTCTGGCCGGCCGGCTTCCGCCGGCAGAGCAGAAACCCGGTATCGGCTGCAGTATCAAGTGGCGACCGGGCAATGCGCCGGAGGACCTGTGATGGCGGATTCGCGCAAGAGTCCGCCAAAAGTCGCCGTGATCACCGGCGCATCATCAGGGATCGGCGCGGCTACGACGCAGATGCTCGCCGCCTCGACCGTGTGCAGGAAGTGGCCAAAAGCTGCGGCGGCCCGCGCCTTCGCCTAGAACAACGACGGCTTGGGCCAGGTGTGCGCAACACACCTGCGCCAACTGCCGTTTTTAGCTTTGTTCCGTCAGGGTTTGGGTGGCCCGAAACGCTGATAGAGTACCTCGGCGATGTGGTCGATTTGATTTGCGGGGATGGGTGCACCGAAGGCCTTTTCCATCTTGCTTACCTCTATCTTCCAGGTGGCCAAGGGTACGGCGGGTTGTTCGTTGACAAAATCCGCCGAGTGGCACATGAGGCAATAGGTATTGAGAACTTGCCCGCCCGGGCCGGAGAAGGTGAGATCGCTGGTGGGCAGGGTAATATGTTCCGACTTCCAATGGATTTTGGGGGGGGTTGCTGCCCCCGCCGCTGCCGTGGAAGCAAGACCGAAAGCCAGGAGCAGAGTGCAGCCTGCGCTGAAGATGCCGTGCCGGTTCATGGGAATCCTCCTTACACCGCTTGCAGCGGCAGATGTTCAATGGCGTTGTACATGAAGCCGCCGGGGTTCCAGCCTCCCTGCAATGGCTGCTCTTCGCCTTTGCGGTTGACTGCCTTCACCATCAGGGTATGGGTGCCCGCCTTCTCGGGGGTGAAGGATGCCTGCCAGGCGCGGAAGCTGTAAGGACCGTAGTCATGGCCGAGGCTGGCCTTTTGCCAGTGGGTACCCCCATCCGCGGAAAAAAGCACCCTTTCGAGGGCCGTGGAGCCGCCCATGGCAATACCGCCCACCTTCACCGGATGGCCCTTGGCGACCCGAGCACCGGCCCCGGGCTCGGTGAAGAAGCTACGCGGTTTCATGCGGTTGATGGGAACCATTTTGACGCCCTTTTCTCCGGGGGTCATGTAACCCGTGGGGGTGTCGGGAATGAGATAGGCCTTGGTCATCCAGAAACCGGTGCCGGGGTGATCCATGACCTCGATTTCCGTCAGCATTTTTACCCAGTAGGTGGAATACCAGCCGGGTACCACGAGCCGCACCGGAAAGCCGTTGAGCAAAGGCATGGTGGCGCCGTTCATGGCATAGGCGAGCATGACCTCGCCGTCATTGCCGTGTTCCAGATCGAGCACCTTTTCAAAATGCGTATCTGCGGGGAGGGGTGCCATGCCCTTCTCCAGGCTGCGGAAGGCCAGGTGGGTAGCGCCTTTTTTCACCCCTGCCCGCTGCAAGAGCTCGCGCAGGGCCACCCCCGCCCAGACGGCATTGCCCATGGCCCCGTTGGCCCACTGGGCGCCATTGACCCGGGGATTCACAAAGCCGCGGCTGTTGCCGGAGCACTGGTTCACCGCCGCCATCTCCCGTACCGGAAAATCGTGGAGGAGTTCTTCCAAGGAAATCTCCAGGGGCTTTTTCACCAATCCGGTCACGCGAATACGGTAGCTCTTTACGTCCACATGATCGGGGAAGTCGGGCATATGCCAGCGCACATAAAATTGATCGTTGGGGGTGAAAATGTGGCGATCGAAGACCGACCAGGGTGTTTCCAGCAAAGGCGGGCGGACCCGCTGGAGAATCATCTCTCCCTTCTGGGGAAAGGTGCCGGCGGGAATGAGCTTGCGCTCCCCATTGACAAAGGGGAGGTCTATCATCGCGGCCGCCCGGGCGGAAAGGCTGTGACCGGCAAAAAGACCTGCCGCCCCCAGCAACGCCGACATCTTGAGAAATTCGCGCCGCCCCCATTGCGGCACGGTTACTTCGTCTGTAGAAAAGTCCTCCCACATGGCACCCTCCTTATGCTGGTTTATCCATGAATAACGGTATAGCACAGAATTTTGCAGGCGCAAGGAATTTGCATGCAATATGATGATCATAAAATGATAAACCATTTTTCATAATATATGATCGGATATACCGATGAGGATTTATATGGTCCGCGGAAAAGGGGGCTCCGTAACCGGTTTTGGCAAATTCCTGCGACGGATTCGGGACGCTCTTATTTCTACGCCGGGGTCTGTGGTCATCCGCTGCGGGTTCCCTCTCCAGGGTAGCATCTTTGCCGTTTTCCGCAGCGCCCTCCCTACCGCTGCAAGCCGGAAATAAGAGAGTGGGCGCCGGGCGAGATCCGGCAGAACGCGCTGACCCATGCCTGGCATGGCTCGGGATGACGAATACCCGCTGCCGTTTTCCTGTTCCCATGCTAATCTTGGGCCTGATCGGGGGAAGGAATGTCACCAGTGAGCCATATTTCAGAAAAGCAGCGACTGGGGCAGATCCTCGTCGCGCGGGGCTTTATTAGCCAAGAGCAACTGGAGCGAGCCCTGCTCCGGCAGCACGCCACGCAGGAAAAGATCGGCAAACTCCTCATTGCCGATGGGGTGGTGGAAGAGCATACCCTGCAGCTCACCCTCACTGCTCAGGCCCGTCTGCGCCATGAGGATCGCCAGGCGCAGGGCGCCCGGCTGCTGGCGGCGGTGGCGGAAAAGCTCCGCGCCGACCTGGAAAAGCTCAGCCTGGATCTGCTCAAGGAGTGGCAGCAGCGCATTATCCGGCTGCCCGATCGGGAAGGTGGGGAGCGCAAACGCCGGGAGGCGGCCCTGCGTTTGGCCATGGATTTCCCACGGGCGCTGACGGCGGCCCAGGAGCGCATCGAAGCCCGCAAACGCGCCAAGGAAGGGACGCGCTTGCGCCGCATCCTGAGCGCACTACAAATGATCGAAAAGGATTTTGTGGCCTTCCGGAACAGTATCGCCAGCGTTTCGCCCTATCCGGTGAACGACTGGGCCGCGCGCTGGCAAACCTTGGGGGATTTTGCCAAAGAACTCCAGCGGGCGATCGCTTGATCCTAAAAACGGCAGTTGGCGGAGGTGTTTTGCGCACGCCTGGCCAGAGCCGTTGTTGTTCTTGGTGAAATCCCGCGTCCGGCAGGCGAACTGTTCGAGCCCGAAGGGTGAGTTTTCGCCTGCCAGCGGGATGAGCCCTAGAACAACAGGCGAAGGCCGCCGGAGCAAAAAACACCTCCGCCAACTGCCGGATCTAGCTTGATAGACGGGGGATGGGCGAATGCGGCGGGGAGTGTGGGGCAATGGCCTATCCCGCGATCTTGCCGGACAAGTTACCCTGATGGAGTTGTTACGGCGTGGCCCGCATCCGGCGGGGGTGTAACGGGGGTCTTAGTCGGGCCGATCCTGGCGGTTGAGATGGGCGCGCACTACCGTCAGGGCTGCGTCTACGGCTTCTGCCACCGCGGTCTGCATCAGCTCGATTTCTTTCATTGGCGTGTAGAAAAAGAGATTCACCGAGTCCTTGACATAGCGTGGAGGGAGGCGGTTGAGCGCGACACAGGCCACGTCCTCCAGAAAATCCGGGTAACCTGCGGGGATATCTTTCACCACCATGAGCCTGGCATAGACCAGGTGTTCATAATAATTGTGTGATTTCCGGAAATATTTTTCTTCTGCCATAGGACTTGCCTTGTGGAGCGGCCAAAATACGAGGCCACGGAGATGCCCCTTCTCGGGAAACTATGGCACAGTTCCCGGGTCGGAGAAAGCGCTGACGAGGCGCTGGGGCGGGGGCGATTGAAGGGAGATATGGCTACAACCACCGGCCTCTCCATAGCCGCCAGCGCTGGAGTCAGGGGCTATTTCCTTTCTGCCGCGCCAGCACTACGCAAAAATCCCCCTGATCAGGTGCTGTTGCATTTGCACGACATGAAGGGCGCGCCGTTGCAGGCTGCGTTGCCGGCGAACCCGCAACAGGCGTTTTTGTAATTCGCGCTTGATGCGAAGACGCTCGTTTTGCGCCATGAAGGAGCTGTAGGCAGGAAAACTACGCACTCGGCGCAGGGCGGCCAATAGGGTTTGGGTGTTGTCCATGGGGATCTCCTGGGTTCATTGGCTTTCCAGGAGACGAGCAATACTCGTGCCATAAGCATGATCCATTGTTAAAACAATGGGATGTCTCTATGGTCCAGGCCATTCTGGTGAGTTTCTGTCACCGCCGGACGACAATCCGGCGAGCAGGGTGGTCCTTACACGCCGTTTTTTCGCCGCACTCCCTAGCGTTTGCGAAAGGCGTCCACGATGAGCATGACGGCGCCGATGCTGATGGCACTGTCGGCGATGTTGAAGTAGGGCCAATAGAGGCTGCCCCAGTGGGCGCCGATGAAGTCGATGACGTAGCCCAGGCGGATGCGGTCCAGGAGGTTGCCCACGGCGCCGCCGAGGATGAGGGCGAGGGCGATGGCGGTCCAGGTGGCACCGGGTTTGAGGCGCTTGAGCAGGGCGACGATGATCACGATCACCAGCAAGGCGACGCCGATGAGGGCCCAGCGCTGCCAGCCCCCGGCCCTGGCGAGGAAGCTGAAGGCGGCGCCGGTGTTGTGGATCAGGCGCAGGTTCAATAGCCCCGGAATGATGACCACTCCTTGGCCGACCCGCCAGATATGCGTGAGCCAGAGCTTGACCGCCTGATCCAGGAAAACCACCGCGAAGGATAACCAGAGGTAGCGCAACATCAGCAGATCTCCCGCGTTTCGCCGGGTTCGGCGAGATTTTCGATACAACGGCCACAGAGGAGGGGGTGTTCCGCGTGTCGGCCTACGTCCGGCCGGCGGTGCCAGCAGCGCGCACATTTGGCAGCAGCGCTGGCCTCTACCGTCATGGCCAGGCCCGGCAGGCTGTCGAGACAAGCGGCGGGGCGTTCGGCGTAGGGGTGCAGGTGGAGCCCGGAACTGAGCAGCAAAAAGCGCAGTTCGCCGGCATAGGGAGTGAGGAATTCCTGCCAATCGCTGTTGGCATAGAGATGCAGTTCGGCGTCGAGGAAGGCACCGATGGTACCGGCCTTGCGCTGGGCCTCCAGAGTCTGGTTGGCGACCGTGCGCAGGGCAAGGAGACGTTCCCAGCCGGCCATGAGGGCTTCGCCGTCGGCGGGCAGGGACAAGGCTTTATATTCGGCAAAGAGAACGCCTGGTACCGGCTGCGGACCCATGAAGGTCCAGATTTCTTCGGCGGTGAAGCTCAGGATGGGGGACATCCAGCGCACCATGCCTTCGAGGATCTGCCAAAGCACGGTCTGTGCCGAACGCCGGGCGCGGGATTTTTGTGGCGTGGTATAGAGACGGTCCTTGAGGACGTCGAGATAAAGGCCACCGAGCTCCACGGAGCAGAAATGATGGAGGCGCTGTTGGACGCGATGGAACTGGAACTCGCCATAGGCAACGCGAATCTCTTCCTGAAGCAGGGCGGTGCGCGCCAGCATCCAGCGGTCCATTTCCAGCAACCGTTCCGTGGGCAGGGCGTCTGCGACCGGATCGAAGTCGTGGCAGTTACCGAGAATATAGCGGGCGGTGTTGCGGATGCGCCGATAGGATTCGCCGAGACGCTTGAGGATGTCGTCGGAAATGGGGATCTCGCCGCGGTAGTCCTCGGAGGCGACCCAGAGGCGGAGGATGTCCGCGCCCCATTGGTCGATCACCTTTTGCGGGGCGATGACATTGCCCAGGGACTTGCTCATCTTGCGCCCTTCGCCATCGACGGTGAAGCCGTGGGTAAGGACCGCCTGGTAGGGCGCGCGCCCCCGGCTGGCGACACTTTCCAGGAGCGATGACTGGAACCAGCCGCGATGCTGGTCGGAGCCCTCCAGATAGAGGTCGGCGGGGCTGTCCAGTTCCGGCCGGCGTTCCAGGACGAAGGCGTGGGTGGAACCGGAGTCGAACCAGACATCGAGGATGTCGGTCACCTTGGTGAACTGGTTGTGGCCGCAGGTCGCGCAACGGGCGTCGGTGCCGAGGAAATCGCTGTCGGGATGGTCGAACCAGGCATCCACGCCGGCGGCCTCGATGGCCTGGGCGATGCGTTCAAAGGTGCCGGCATCGCGCAGGGGTTCGCCGCAGTGGGCGCAGGCGAAGATGGCCACGGGCACGCCCCAGGCGCGCTGGCGGGAGATGCACCAGTCGGGACGCTGGGCCACCATGCCGGCGATGCGCTCCTGGCCCCATTCGGGGATCCAGCGCGTTTCCGCGATGGCCGCCAGTGCCTTGGCGCGTAGCCCATGGCGTTCCATGCCGATGAACCACTGCGGCGTTGCGCGAAAGAGCAGCGGCGTCTTGTGCCGCCAGCAATGGGGGTAGCTGTGGCGGATCTTCTCGAAGTGCAGCAGGGCGCCGCGTTCCTTGAGGAGGGCCACCAGGCTGTCATTGGCGGCAGCGACCGTCTGCCCGCCGACGCCGGGCGTGTCGGCGCGGAAGCGGCCGTTGCCTTCCACCGGGCTTTCCACGGGCAGGTGATAGCGGAGCCCGGCCTCATAGTCTTCCTGGCCGTGGGCAGGGGCGGTGTGGACGCAGCCGGTACCGGCATCGAGGGTGACATGGTGACCGAGGATGACGGGCACCTGCCGTTCCAGAAAAGGGTGTTGCAAGAGCAAGCCTTCCAGGGCGGCACCGGGAAACTCGGCCAGGAGTTCGGCGTCGGGGTGGCCGTAGCGGGCCAGGGCGGCGGCGGCGAGTTCGGCGGCGAGGATGAGCGTGTGCGGCCCGGTACGCAGGAGTTGGTAACGGTAGTCCGGGTGCACGGCCACCGCCTGATTGGCGGGCAAGGTCCAGGGGGTGGTGGTCCAGATGACCAGGCTGGCCGCGACGGTCTGCTGCGCCAGACCCAGACGACGGCGCAGTTCGTCGGCATCGACCACGGCAAAGGCTACGTCCACCGAGGGATCGGTACGATCCTGATACTCCACTTCGGCCTCGGCCAGGGCGCTGCCGCAATCCACACACCAGTGCACCGGTTTGGCGCCACGATAGACGCTGCCATTGACGGTGAGGCGGCCCAGTTCGCGAACGATGTCGGCCTCGGCCTGAAAGTGCATGGTGAGGTAGGGATGCTGCCAGTCGCCGACGATGCCCAGCCGCTCGAAATCCTGGCGCTGCCCGGCTACCTGGCCTTCGGCATAGCGGCGGCAGGCCTCGCGAAAGACGCGCGGCGATACCTTCTCGCCCGGACGACCCAGTTCCTTTTCCACCTGGATCTCGATGGGTAGCCCATGGCAGTCCCAACCCGGCACATAGGGGACTTGAAAGCCTTCCAGCAGTTTGGACTTGTTGATGATGTCCTTGAGGACCTTGTTGACGGCATGGCCGATGTGGATCTGGCCGTTGGCGTAAGGGGGGCCATCGTGAAGGATATAGCGCGGCCGATCAGCCCGGGCCTGGAGGAGTTGCTGGTAGAGATCCGCTTCCTGCCAGCGGCGCAGGGTGAGGGGCTCTTGCTGGGGCAGTTTGCCTTGCATGGGAAAGTCGGTCTTAGGCAGATTGAGGGTGCTTTTGTAGTCCATAGTCATCCGTAGAGTGCGGGCGCTCAGCAAAAAAGGCGCGGGTGGCCAAGACATCCTGGGCGATGGCGGCCTTGAGGGTGTCGAGATCGGGATATTTGATTTCGTCCCGGAGTTTCTGGTGCAGCTCGACTTCGGCACGCTGGCCGTAGAGATCGGGGGATGCGTCCAGGGCGTGGGCCTCCAGCATGAGTTCGCGGCCCTGCACCGTGGGGCGCATACCGATGCTCACGGCGGCGGGCCAGGATCGGGCAGCGACGCGCAGGATGCCGGCAAAGATTCCGCGCAGGGCTACCGGGCGGCGGCACAGGGGGATATTGGCGGTGGGAAAGCCCAATTCGCGGCCCAGATGCTCGCCATGGACCACCCGGCCGCAGAGGCTGTAGGGACGGCCCAGCCACGCTGCGGCCCGGTCCATGGCCCCCGCCTGCAAAAAGGTACGAATCCCGGTACTGCTCACCCGCTGGCCATCCAGCAGAAAGGGGATTTGCTCGTGGACCGTGAAACCCAGTTCGCGGCCCATGCGTTGCAGCAACTCGAAATCCCCGGCGCGGCCCGCACCGAAACGAAAATCATGGCCCACATAGAGCGCCCGGGTGTGCAGGCCGTGGACCAGAATGTCGCGCACAAAGTCGGCGGCGGGCAGTTGTGCCAGGGCACTGCGGAAGGGCAGACAGAGCACCTGATTCACGCCCTGTCGGCGGAGCAGAACGACTTTTTCGCGCAGGCTGGTGAGCCGTGGCGGTGCTTCGCGTCCCTGGAAATACTCCCGCGGCAGGGGCTCAAAGGTCAGCACCGCACGCGGCAGCCCGCTCTCCTTCATGGCGCCGAGCAGGGCTTGGTGACCCCGGTGGACACCATCAAAGTTACCAATCGTCACCGCCAGTCCCTCTGCGGGCGCGGCGCGAGGACTGCGATGTATGGCGAAAGCTGCAGACATGCGAACAAGGACCATGGCCAAAACCTGAACACTTTACCGAGGGGAGTTGCTCGGGTCTAGGGGGGATCCATTATCTTTCGGTATACTGAAAGCCGATGACCATGCCGCAACGGAGCGACGCATGAAAAAACTGTGCAGTTTTTTTGACCGGGATATCTACCACGTGGAAGGGGGGCAGGAGCGCCCTGCCGTGTATTTCATTGCCGACAAGGACGCTGGCGGTATTTTGGTAAATGCTCCCGGATACAGTCCGGAACTGGCAACGGCATTGGGTGGCATCGCCCCCTTGCGGGTGCTTTTCCTGCCGAGTCGCCTGGGGGCCCGGGATCTGGCTCTCTGGCAGGAAGCGGGGTGCAAATTGATTGCCCAGCCCGCCGAGGGGGCCGCCCTGGGTGTCCTTCTGGATGTGCCCCTCGACAGTAAACTGCGCTTGTCGCGGACCATTGAATTCATCGCCATGTCCGGGCGCACCGCGGGCAGTTGCGCCATGCGCTTGCGCAACAAGCCCGGCGCCACCTTTTTCGGTCCCATCCTGGAGCCCGATGCGGCCGACGCCTGGCCCACCCTCGTTCCCCATGACGACGATGTCTCCTGGGAAAACCGGCTCTTTGGCAGCCTGGGTTTGCAGGACATCGGCTACGAATACGCCTTCACCGATAGCTTTGTGCCCGATGTGACCCCGATCGGCCCCGGAGCCGCCGCCGCCATTCAAGGCCGTCTCCGGGCAGTCATTGACGACTGAGCAGGCCGCCGGAGCAAAACACCTTTGCCAACTGCCGGATCCAGGTTGATGCCGAGGCGCTGCAGAATCCCCATAAATAGCGTATAGTGAGAGCTGAATCCGATTTTCTGCCATGCCGGCAGCCAGCGGACATTTTTTCTTGCACAGGTTTTCTTATGTCCCAAGTAGCCCAAGCCCCCGATGCCCTTTTTTCCGACTTTGCCCTGGCCGACCCCATCCGCCGCGCCGTAGAAGAGATCGGCTATGAGCAGCCGTCGCCGATCCAGGCGCAGTGTATTCCGCCCTTGCTGGCCGGGCGCGATGTGATCGGTGTGGCGCAGACCGGCACCGGCAAGACTGCAGCCTTTGCGTTGCCCCTCCTGAGCCGCATCGACCTGTCCTTGCGCGTACCGCAATTGCTGGTCTTGGCGCCGACCCGCGAGCTGGCCATCCAGGTGGCGGAGGCCATGCAAACCTATGCCCGGCATCTGCCGGGTTTTCACATCCTGCCCATTTACGGTGGACAGTCCATGGGGCTGCAGCTCAAGCAACTGCAGCGGGGTGTGCATGTGGTGGTGGGTACGCCGGGCCGCATTCAGGATCACCTGCGGCGCAAGACCCTGCAGCTCGACGCCCTCCGGGTGGTGGTGCTGGATGAGGCCGACGAGATGCTGCGCATGGGCTTCATCGATGCCGTGGAAGACATCCTCCAGCATACTCCGTCGGGCCGGCAGGTGGCGCTTTTTTCCGCCACCATGCCCGATGCCATTCGCCGCATTGCCCGCACCTATCTGCAGGATCCGCTGGAGATTCGCATCAAGAGCGCGACTACGACGGTGTCGGCCATTCACCAGCGTTACTGGCAGGTCAGCGGGGTCCACAAGCTCGATGCCCTGACCCGCATCCTGGAGGTGGAGGAGAGCAACGCCTGGATCATCTTCGTGCGCACCAAGACGGCCACCGTGGAGCTGGCGGAAAAGTTGGAGGCACGGGGCTACGCCTGCGCCGCTCTCAATGGCGACCTCAACCAGGCCTTGCGCGAACAGACCATCGAGCGCCTGAAATCCGGGGCCCTGGATATTGTCGTTGCCACCGATGTGGCGGCCCGCGGCCTGGACGTGGAGCGCATCAGTCACGTCATCAACTACGATATTCCCAACGATACCGAGGCCTACGTGCATCGTATCGGGCGCACCGGACGGGCCGGGCGCAAGGGTGATGCCATTCTCTTCGTGGCTCCCCGTGAACGTCACCTGCTGCGCGCCATCGAACGGGCCACCGGTCAGTCCATCACCCCTATGCAATTGCCGAGCTTGGAGGCCGTGGCGGATCGGCGTATGGCGCAGTTCAAGGATCAGATCACCGAGGTGCTGGATGCCGAGGATCTCAGCCCCTTTGAAACCCTCATCGCCGACTACCAGCGCGAGCATGATGTGGGGCTCAGCGAAATAGCCGCAGCCTTGGCCTTCCTCGTGCAAAAAGAGCGCCCCCTCGTGCCGAAGCCCAGCGAGCCGTCGGCGGCCATGGCGTCGGATCGTCCGGTGGGCCGTTTCCGCAGTGAAGAAGGCCGGCGGCGCGAGCCGGCGGCGCGGCGCCCCGCGCGCAGCGAGGGGGCGGAAGGGCCCGCCATGAAGCGCTACCGCCTGGAGGTGGGGGAGGTGCACGGGGCACAGGTGAAGAACATTGTCGGGGCCATTGCCAACGAGGCGGGGATGGAGAGCCGCAATATCCGCAAAGTGAGTATTCATGAGGACTATAGCACGGTGGAACTGCCTGCCGACATGCCGCCGGACGTGCTCCAGCACCTGAAAAAGGTCTGGGTATGCGGCCGTCCCCTGCAGATCAGCGCCAGTGATGGTGGTGCCGGTACGCCGCCACGGCGGAAAACCGAGCGCGCTCATGAGGAACCCAAGTCCTTTGATGGACCGCGCAAAACCCTGTCGGCGGGGCCCCGCTCCGAGACCAAGGCAAGGAAGAAGCCTGCGGGGAGCAGCGCGGCTCCCGCCAAGCGCAAGGTACGCCGGGACTAGGCAAGCTCGCCCATGCAGATTTGGGTAGATGCCGATGCCTGTCCCAAGGTGATCAAGGAAATCCTCTTTCGCAGCGCAAGGCGCTTGCCGGTCGCCCTGACGCTGGTGGCCAACCGACCCCTGGCCATACCACCTTCGCCACGCATCCGCAGCCTGGTGGTAGCATCCGGCTTCGATGTGGCGGATCAAGCCATTGTGGCGCAACTCTGCGCCGGCGATCTGGTGATTACTGCCGATATCCCCCTGGCGGCGGAAGTCCTCGCCAAAGGCGGTCATGCCCTGAGCCCCCGGGGCGAGCGCTTTACCCCCGACAGTATCGGCGAGCGTCTGGCCGTCCGCGACTGGATGGAGCAGTTACGCGCCAGCGGCGTACATTCGGGCGGCCCGCCCACCCTTGCCCTGACCGACCGCCAGGCCTTTGCCAACCAGCTCGACCGCTTTCTGCAGCAGGCATTGCGCGCTTGAACCCCAGCCGGCGCCTTTCAGGATGATGGCGTAATCAAAGATCGGTGAGGGTGGCATTGGGCAAGCCCAGATGCTCCCGATGTGCATCCCGATCCAGCCGTAGCGCAGGGAATGTCCGGCGGGCTGGCCTGCGGTGAGATCCAGGGCATAGCGGATCACATTGACGATATCGGCGAGCCGCAGGGCAGGCCTCGCCACGGCATCCGAATTCATGCCCATTGGCGGGAACATCCCGTGCAATGAATACCTTCGCTACTCTAGACCATCCGCCATATCCTCGCCCGCCCGCCATTTGCTTATCGCATGAAATTATTGGGATACTTTGTTAAATAAATCGAATAACCGCAAAAGGCCCCCCCTATGGAAGCGTCTTCCCAGGCCTCTCGCCTCTTTTGGCGCTTGCTAGCCGCCAATGCGATTTTGGCTGCTGGATATGCGGCTCTCGCTGCCGGAGCGGCGGGATTGCAGCGCATGTACCATCATGCGGCGGTCATGCCGTTCTGGCCGTTCGCCGGACTTGCAGCCTTTGCGGTGCTCGTCTTGGGTTGGCGGATAGCACCGGGGATTTTTGTCGGTTCCTACCTGGCCAATATGGCCTTGTTCGGATGGAGTGTACCGGGCGCCTTGGCGGTATCGCTAGGGAATACCGTGGCGCCGCTGATCGGCCTTGGGGTGCTGCAGCGTGGTCGACCCTCCTGGAGCAATTTTTTCTGCGTTGGGGATGTTGGCTGGTATCTGCTTACCATGAGCCTGCTCAATGCCGGCATCAGTACCCTCTTTGGAGTAGTCGGCAACCCTGCCTTTCACTGGGGTTCGGCGTTTCCGGCGAATTTCTGGGCCTCGTGGATGATTGCATACGCCAGTAGCACCATTCTCTTTGGGCCTTTGTTCTATTTGTGGTGGCGGCAGTCTCCGATAACCGTTATGCACGAATTTTCTTTTGAAGCTGTGGTCTTGAGTTTTCTCACCGCTGTCAGCACGGCCTTGATCTTTTTGCTGCCGATACCGGTCGGGGGCGTTGCCTGGGGGGCGAGCACTCTCTTGCTCTTGACCCTGGTTTGGGCCGCTTTGCGTCTGGTTCCGCAAATGGCCTTCACTTTGGCGGTGGGCAGCTATGTCATTGCGGTCATCGGTACCTCCCTTGGCCTGGGGCCTTATGTGTTGCGGGCGGCACAAGATCGGATCGACGGCCTGGAAATCCGCTATATCGGGCTGGCCGTGGCCATCCTGATGGTGATGGCGCTGGTAAATGAACGCCGGGGAGCGTTGCTGGCCCTGCAGGGGATGAACAGCCATCTGCAGGGACGTATTGAGGAACGCACCCACCTGCTGAAAGACAGCCTGGAGCAGCTCCATGCCCGCGAAACCTTTTATCGGGCCATCACGCAGACACACCATCTGCTGGCACCCGATGATGATGCCGGCAAGGGCCCGCTGGGTGACAGGCTGGATGAGGTGGCGCGCTCTCTTGCCGATGTGCTTGATGCGCGTTTGGTGTGGATCGCCGCGCGAACACCCGATGCCCAGGAGCTGCGTCTACTGGCAATGGCTGGATCGGCCGCAGGCGTTGGCGAAATGTTCTTTGCAAATACCGAGTTTGTTGGCCCTGATGGACCCGTGGCAAGAGCTGCCCGCACGGGTCTTCCCGCCATGGGGGATTGTGCAGAGGCGGGTTGTGCGTCGTCGCGCGTATTAACGGAGCAGTATGGCATTGGCGGTTATGTCGTTGCCCCATTTACCTATGCGGACGGCGAGGGGTTTCTGGCCATCTATCGCTCGGATCGGTTGATCTTCTCCGATGATCTTATCGATCTGATCCAGCATCTAGCCAAGGACCTGGGCGCTTACTGTGCACGCAGGCTAACCGATATGGCCTTGCGGCGCGTGCGCCGCCTCTATCAGGCCCTGATTTCCGTGGGGGATATTGCCCTTACCGCCGAGGACGAAAACAGCCTCATGGTGAGCACCTGCCAGCAACTCATTGATAGTGGCCTATTTACGGCCGCCTGGATCGCCAGGCCCGACACCGATGGCTATTTCTACCCCTTGGCCGCCGCGGGAGGGAGTGCCGCCCGCGCGTTCCCCCATCGCTGGCCAGCCATAGCGGATGTCCCCGAGGGGCAAACGGTAGGTGCGCGGGCCTGGCGCAGCGGCAAACTCCTCTATGTGCAGGATTATATCGAGGATCCATACGTTGCCCCATGGCGCGATTTTGCCATCGAGGCCGGATGGCGATCGGTGGCGGGGGTTCCGGTTTTGCGTAATCAGGAGCAATGGGGTGTGTTGGTAGTCATTGGTGATCAGGTCGGCATTTTTTCTGAAGAAATGCTGGATCTTCTCGCCCGCGTAGCGCGACTGGTAGGCCATGGGCTCGATGAGATCGCCCTCAAGGCCGCGTTGCATCAGGAGCGTGAGCAGCAATCCCAACTCGCGGTTTCCGACCCCCTGACGGGTTTACCCAATCGCCGCGGCTTGGACGAGCACTTGGCCCAGGCCATGGCCCGCAGCGTTCGTCACCAGAAGCTTCTCGCTGTGGGCATGCTGGACCTCGACAACTTCAAGCCCATTAACGATATCCACGGACATGAAGTGGGCGATCAACTCTTGCAAGCCCTGGCAGAACGCTTGCAACAGGGCTTGCGGCATACGGATTTTGTTGCCCGGCTCGGCGGGGACGAGTTTGTATTGGTCTGCGAGGACCTGGGCAGCATGGCGGACCTAGACCCGCTGATCGGCAAAGTTCAGGAGATATTTGAATCCCCCTTCATCCTCGCTGACGGCATTGTTATCCACATGGCGGGCAGCCTGGGCCTGGCGCTTTATCCTGACAGCGATGCCCGGATTGATGCCGACCTCCTTTTGCGCCATGCGGATCAGGCCCTCTATGCCCTCAAGGATGCCAAAGCCATTAGACATCGTTTTTGGGCGACTTATCCAGTGTCCGTGGACGACATTCGCGCGGCATCCCATGTACCCGTACAAAAACTCCTGCGCCAAGGTGCGCTGCGCGTGTTCTACCAACCCATTCTCGATGCAGCGACCCATCGCATTGTGGGTATCGAGGCCCTGGCGCGGCTGGCCGACGCCGAGATGATCCTATGTCCGGCAGAATTCCTGCCTCACCTCGATAACAATGACCACGAATTATTGACCCGCTTTGTACTCACCCAAGCCCTCGATGACCTGACTCGCCTCGATGCCCAGGGATTATCGCTCTGGGTGTCGGTGAACATCAGCGCGGAGACCCTGCAACGAGCTACCTCCCGAGGGTGGTTGCACAACATCCTTAAAGCGAGCGACATAGCGGCCGGGCGTCTGATCCTGGAGATCCTGGAGGGTACAGACATGCTAGCGCAAGGAGAAATCAAAGATCATATCGCCGCAATTAAAGGGATGGGGGTGCGGATTGCCCTGGATGACATGGGCACCGCCTATTCCTCACTCCTTTGCCTGAAGGAATTGCCTGTCGATGAAATCAAGCTGGATCAGGGGCTGGTACGCACCTTGGCCAACCGTCCGGAAGGGGTGCATTTTGTGAACGCCGTTCTGGACCTGGCTATGGGCCTGAATGTGCAGATGGTGGTGGAAGGCGCCGAAACACTAGCGATCCTGGATGCTTTGGTAACCCTCGGCGTACCCCTGATCCAGGGCTTTGCCATTGCCCCACCCATGGACTTCAACAGCCTCAGTGCCTGGATGATTGCCCGGACGGGAGAGGTAAAGGTCCATCCCCATAGTCTGCTGGGCCTCTATGCGGCGCAAATGAGCCGCGATAGCATCTTGCGCAAATGCATTCGCCAGAATGCCGCCCCCATCGACTATATGATGCTGGCCGATGCCGAGTCATCCTCCCTTCATGACGATATCGTACGCATGGGTTTGCTGGATACGGCCATCGATCACGCCCACCGTCGTTACCACCGCGCCTGTGCCTTGGTAGGCGCGACTCATGAGATCCTGCGTGATGCGCCCGACTGGGGCGCCGTTGATGCCGCCCAGGATTATTTCTTTGCGGAGATTCGCCGGGCCATGACGGGGCTCGCCGCTAGCGATTCTCGGGACGCCTAGATGTGCTTTAGGCAGAGCAATGGATTATCCTTGCACTTCGGAATCTAGTGTTGGTACCCAATCGTGCTTTTCCAGGTAAGGGCGGACCATGGCAGAAGAAAAAAAAGGCGGTAAGGGAAAGTTGATCCTCATTGTCCTGGTTGTAGTGGCGATATTGGCCATTGCTGGCGGCGCGGCGTGGTGGTTCCTGCTCAGGCCCCAGGCGGCACCCAGCGCCGCCGAGGTTGCCCAGAAAAAATTGCAAGATACCAAGTTTATTGATCTGGGCTCTTTGGTAACCAATCTCCAGACGACCGACGGCAGCACCCACTACATTCAGGTGGAGATCCAGCTCAAGACCTTCGACCCCAAGGTAGCCGAGGAGGTCAAGACCTTCATGCCCGAGATTCGCAACGCCATCCTCACGCTGCTGGCCAGCCAGCAGGCGGACAAGGTGAGTGAACCAGCGGTTCGCGAGCAGTTGCGCCAGCAGATTCGGGAGGCCGTCAACCGTATCCTGGAGACGAGCGGCGGCGCCCTGAAAACGCCCGTAAAAACGGCAGCCCCGCCCATTGCCGCCGTCTATTTTGCGAGTTTTGTGGTGCAGTAGGATGGTTTCAGGACCCGTAGCGGGGCAAGAAACACCCGGACCGGGGGGATGCGCGGCGGGTCGCGCCGGGCGTCCGCGTCCCACCCCGGCCCCGATGAATACCTCATGGGGTGATTCGCGCTGCCGTTCTCCAGCAGCCCCGGTCAGGGAGTGGCAGTGAGCGAGTCTTTTCAGGAAATTGCCGATACGCTTTTCTCCGATAGGTTTCGGGTCAGCTCTGCCCTGCAGGGAGAGCGTCTCCTCGCCACCCTGCACGGCGAACGCAGCTTTTGCACGTTGATCTTCAAGAAAGGCAGCCGCACCTTTACTTCCCTCATGCTGGAGGTGGCGCGACAGAAAGGCTATCTGCTCATGGACGCGCCGCATCCCGATTTCGGCCGCTGGCAGCCGGTGAAAGGCGAGCCCCTCCTGGTGTTTGGCCGTGCCAATAATATTGCCACGGGCTTTGAGTCCACTTTTTCGGAATATATCCATACGCCCGGCGAGGAAGGGATCCGTCTGGCCTATCCAGGGCAGATCTATCAATTGCAGCGTCGGCAGTTTTTCCGCGTCCCGCCCGCCCCGGACGATCCGGACCTGGTGGAATTGCGGCGTAATGGCGCCGAGACGATACGGGGGCGCTTGCAAAACATCAGCGGGGGCGGCCTGAGTGTTCTGGTACCACCGCCAGCGGATTACCCATTTCAGGCCGGAGAGCGGATACCGCAGGTCATGTTCACCTTGCGCGGCGGCCAGACCTTCGGTGTGGCGGCGGAATTGCGCAGCGTGGGCCCTGTGCAACTCCTCCATCATGAGCACGTCTGCGCGCTGGGCTTGCAGTTTGCGGGGATCACGCCAATGCTGAGTGAGCAGGTGCTGCGTTATGCCCAGTGGCGGGATCGGGAAATGCTCAGTGCCACGCGCCGTGGTTTTTTGTGAATCATGCTTCTAATTAGACTCATATGCTTCCATTCATCGCCCATCCGCAAAGGATAACGAGATGTTCCTGATGATCGGCTATGTCATCGCCCTGGGTGCCATCTTTGGCGGTTTTGCCCTGGAAGGGGGGCAGTTGATGGCGCTCATGCAGCCTTATGAACTATTGATGATTGCCGGGGGTGCCCTGGGGACCTTTTTTGCCTCCACTTTCCCCAAATCCTTCAAGGCCACCCTCAAGGCCTTTCCCCAGGCACTCAAGGGCTCAAAATATACCAAAAGCGCGTATCTGGAACTCCTTTCCCTGCTCAATGAACTCTTTACCCGGATCCGCCAGGGTGGGCTCATGTCGGTGGAAGGCGATGTCGACGACCCCCAATCCAGCGAGCTGTTCAAAAAGTATCCTCGCATTCTTGGAGATGATCATATATTGGAATTCATCACCGATTATCTGCGCCTGATGGTGGGGGGCAATCTCGGTGCCTTTGAGATGGAAAATCTCATGGATGTGGATATTGAAACCCATCATCGCGAACAGGAAATCCCTATCCATGCCCTGACCCGTGCCGCTGATGGGATGCCCGCCTTCGGGATCGTGGCGGCCGTGATGGGGGTGGTCCACACCATGGCTTCGGTCGACAAGCCGCCGTCGGTATTGGGTGAGCTCATTGCCGCGGCGCTGGTGGGTACCTTCCTGGGTATTCTGCTTGGTTACGCGGTGGTAGCGCCGGTGGCTGCCCGCTTGGAGGAACGCGCCGAGGAAAGCAGCAAGATGCTGGAATGCGTCAAGGTGGCGCTGCTGGCGACCATGAATGCCTACCCGCCGCAGGTGGCTATCGAATTCGGGCGTAAGGTGCTGTTTTCCACCGAGCGCCCGAGCTTCCAGGAAATGGACACCCATCTGCGCGAAATGAAAGGGAAATGATCCGGCATGGCGAGTGACGATAAAACCCAGCCTATGGTCATCAAGCGGATCAAAAAATCCGCCGGTGGCCATGGCGGGGCATGGAAGATCGCCTATGCCGACTTTGTCACCGCGCTGATGGCCTTTTTTCTACTGATGTGGCTGCTGGGCTCAACGACCAAGGCGCAGCTCCAAGGCATTGCCCAATGGTTTAGAAATCCCGAGCGGGTTTCCCTCATGGGCGGTCCGGGCAGTGGTTCCTCCAACTCCATATTGCCGGGCGGCGGCAGCAATTTGACCAAGACCGTGGGTGAAGAACAGCGCGGAGCAAAGCCCAACAGCACGCAGCCTGCCCGGTCGGCAGCCGCGGTAGCCGTTGACCGGAAGAATCTGGAAAACCTGCAAAAAGTCCTTGATCAGCAGATCGTCAGTAACCCGGTGCTCAATGCCTTTCGTCATCAATTATTGGTGAACATTACCAACGAGGGCTTGCGGATTCAGGTGGTCGATAGTGCGAAAAGACCCATGTTCGCCTTGGGCAGCACCGATCTGGAATCCTACGCACGCAGCATTTTCCAGGCCATTGCCCCATCGCTGAATCGATTGCCCAACCAGATCAGCATTACCGGGCACACCGATGCCTTGCATTATCAAAACGGGGGCAAGGGCTATAGCAACTATAATCTTTCGGCGGGGCGTGCCAATGCCGTGCGGCAAGTGCTGATCCAGGGGGGGCTGGACGAAAGCAAGGTATTGCGCGTGGTCGGGATGGGCTCGGCAGTGCTTTATGATCCCAAAAACCCGGATTCACCCCTGAACCGGCGCGTCAGTATCGTGGTCCTGAGCCGGGAAGCGGCCACAAAAATCGTGCACAACCAACAAGCGGAGCAGTCCGTGGCCGGCGCGGCCGCAGCCGCCCGGACGATTTCCGTGGCAGCACCTTGAGCGGGAGGATCTTCCCGGGCTGATGGCGCTTCTCTTGCTCTGCCAGGAGAGATCTTTGGGGACTCTGGCCTGCGCGGCCAAGCAAAAATCACCCTAGATCCGGCAGTTGCCGTTTTTAGGATAAATCGGGCCGATCGCCACAAAGGAGGAGATAATGTATCAAAAGATCTTGTTGGCTACCGACGGCAGCGTACCCTCGGAGGCCGCCCTGGACGCGGCCACGCAACTGGCGGCAGAGCAGGGGGCGGCGCTGCTCATTCTCCATGTGGTCGATATTTATGGCTATTATCTGGCAGGCGGCGGGGTGCTCGATCTGCTTCGCGCGCAGGGACAGGAGATCCTGGGCCAAGCCGCCGCGCGGGCCGAGTCCTTGGGCGTGTCATTCACCAGCCGTCTCCTGGAAACCGGAGTAGGAGGGCATCGGGTGGCAGAGCTGATCATTCAGGAAGGGCGAAGCTGGGATGCGGACTTGATCGTTCTGGGAACCCACGGTCGCCGCGGCGTGGATCATTTGCTCTTTGGCAGTGTGGCCGAGGGGGTTGCACGTCTGGCAGAGGCTTCGGTCTTGCTGGCGCGCAGCAAGGCTTCACGCTAAGGGGATAGAATCTACCCTTGCAGCCGCAACAAAGAAAAACCGGAATCGCAAAGGCCAAACCGGTGTAAAATACGGTGTGTTATACTACTTTGTCCCCGCAAGGGGAGGGTGGCTGAAAAGGCCACCCTGAGGGCATTACGCCCGGCGAACCTTTTCGGCCTGCAGGCCCTTCGGGCCGCGGGTCACTTCAAAGGTTACGCGCTCGCCTTCGGCGAGGGACTTGAAGCCGCTTCCTTCGATGGCGGAGTGATGCACGAATACATCTTCCTTGCCATCTTCCGGCGTAATGAACCCAAACCCTTTGCTGTCATTGAACCACTTTACAGTACCGACTGCCATGTTACACCCCAAATTAAAGAAATAGCCGAACTGGCCACTTCCGAGATTAGCACATCCACGGGAGGATGCAAATCTTCCCCCGATTTCAGCAGGGTGCTCAGACGTCAATGGCATACTTCTCCATGAGCCGATACAGCGTGATGCGGGTGACGTCGAGGGCACGCGCCGCCGCAGAGATGTTTTTGCCAGAGGCGTGAATGGCCGCGATGATGGCCTGCCGGTCGGCTTTTTCCCGTGCCTTGTCCAGGCGTGTCAGGGATTCCAGATCCGATGCCGGGATGCCCAGGTCATCAATGGAGATTTGCGCATGTTCCCCCATCACCATGGCGCGACGTATGCGGTTGACCAATTCGCGGACGTTCCCTGGCCAGGAATAGCTGCTCATGGCATCCAGGGCAGCCTGGCTGATCCCCTTGATGGCGGGATTTTTCTCGTGGGCGAAGCGCTGAAAAAAGTACTGGGCGAGGAGGGGAACGTCGCCTTCCCGTTCCCGTAGGGCCGGTACCTGAAGACGCAATACATTGATGCGATAATATAAATCTTCCCGGAATGTGCCCGCCTTGACGGCTGCTTCCAGGTCGACATGGGTCGCGGCTACGATGCGCACGTCCGAGCGTAGGCTTTGGGTGGCTCCAACGCGCTCGAACTGCTGCTCTTGCAGGAAGCGTAACAGATTGACTTGCATGGGAAAGGGGAGGTCGCCGATTTCGTCGAGAAAAAGGGTCCCCCCTGCCGCTGCCTCGATTTTACCGATTTTACGCTCATGAGCTCCGGTAAAGGCCCCCTTCTCGTGACCAAAGAGTTCGGATTGCATGAGTTGCTCGGGGATGGCGCCGCAGTTGAGGGCGACAAAGGGCTGGCCGGCGCGGCGCGAATGCTCGTGGATGGCCAGTGCGGTGAGCTCTTTGCCGGTGCCGGTTTCCCCGGTGATGAGCACAGGTGCATCCACGGCGGCGGTGCGGTGGACTTGCCGGAATAGTTCCAGCATGGCCTTGCTGGCGCCCATGAGGCTGTCCACAGGATGGGGATCAGCACTGCCGTTGGCAATGGTCGCTACGCCATAGGCATGGCCCAGGCTATAAAAGAGGCGCGGCAGTTGGAGGGGAAAGGTATGGTAATCGAAACAGCATTGGGCAACGAAGCGGCGTAGACGCGGGTTGCGCAAGCTGTCGCGATGGACGATGGCGACCAGTTGGGCATGGGCGGCAGATCGGCAAAAGACTGCTTCCATCTGGCGTAGCGATTTTTCTTCCCCGTCCAGATAGACCAACACCGTGTGCAAGGAATTGTGCCGTAGTTGCCACTCCAGATCTTGCTCGGTACTGACCCAACTGGGTTCCCAGCCGTCGCTGCGCAGCCGGGCCGCAGACAGATCAGGGATGGGGGTTGGGCTGAATACAAGTAAGGGTCGTACCGAGACCAAGCTTTGGGCGACGGGCGTATGGGACATCAGGGAATTCTCCTAATTATTCCGGCAAAGTGTAATATGGCTGCTTGGCATCTCGTTGGCCGTTGCTTTCCTGAAACATGGTGAATCTTCATAAGAATACCAAGGAATCCGACGCATGCGATATTCCTCGGGATGTGCTGCCAAAGATTGTCACAATAGCGTTACATAAGGAAGTGGTAAAAACTCCTTATGGCTCTCTGTGGAGCCTTGTCAGGGGGGCATTTCTGGCCGTCAGACCACTCATGGCATGAGTCTTGCTGAATTCCAATACATGCTAGCCTACTGACGACGAACCGCCGTTTTCTGGGTTCTCATTTTCTCGAATAAAACCCGCATGAGGGAAGTGCTGCAGCGGCTACTGCTTCCCTGTGGGTGACGGAAGAGCGGGAGTGACGATTATGCCCTTGGTGGCTGATGATCAAATGGACCAGAATTTTCTGCAACTGCGTATCGCCTGGGCGATACGTCATGCTCAGAAGACCGGTGACGGTTTTGCGCTGATGCTGATCCGCCCTGGCTACCTCACCCCGGCCTATGCTAGAAAGGGCGTCATGGTGCATCCCGGCCTGCTGCATCAACTCATAGACCATATATTGCCCTGGGTGCGCCGCATCGATAGCGTTGTTCCGTTGGACAGGCAGTGCATCGCCCTTTTGGCAGAGGAGGTGCGAGGTTCTGGTGATGCCCTTTCTTTGGCGCGGCGTTTGCACGCCCTGCTCGATGGGCCGATATTCATGGCGGGGGCCTACCCGGCCATCGATTCGGATATGGGTATTGTCCTATATCCCCTACATGGTTCTACGACCCAGGACTTGATCGACCATGCCCATCTGGCCCTGGCCCAGACCCGGCAGCCGGGAGGAACGGATATGGAGTTATACCGTCGAGGTAGTGGAAAGCTTAACGATGCAGAGGAGGAGTAGTAGGGTCCAAGATTTTGGATGGAGCGGGGCAGATCTACTTTGATCAGGAATGACGGATCTAAGGGGATTGCTCACGGCTCAGAGCCCGTCGCAAGGCAAGATTTCGCAGGGATTGATCCTGAACGAGAGCTCTGGGTGGTCGGTAGAGAAGCTCGCCGCGCTCTGCATGCGGCGCAATCGGAGTGGCCAGAGCATTTTTGCCAATTCTTAATAAAAAAGGAGAGCCTCCGTGTCCGCCGTTTCCATTGCATCAGACCTATTGCCCATCTTCCTTGCTCCGGAGCCGGAGGACGAGGCTTTGCTGCGACGGTATGGTCCCGCGATCGCTCTGCGGGGGAGGGATTTTGCCGAACGCTGGGTGGCGTTGCTGAGAGGGGATCCTGGTCTGCAATCCATCCTGAATGAAGCATTTTTGTCACGAGCGCAGACGATGATGGAGGCGCATTATGCGGCCATCCTCTGCGCAGATTACGACGTAGCACGTCGGCGAGTGCTGCACGAAGCAGGGGCTGTTCATCAACGGATGGCTATACCCATACAATGGATGGCATCCATCTATGGATTGCTGGCCGAAGATTTTCAGCAAGGGGTAGAGGCCCTAGGGCTGCCGGAGGAGGAGACGAGAAAGCTCCGGCATGCCCTCGGTTGGCGTCTCCAGCTCGATGCTTTCTGGCTGGAGGAGGGTTTTCAGCAGGCAGCAGCCCAGCGGAGAGCATCCCGCGAGGCATTTTATCTTGCTATCACGCAAGTCAATCGTTTGCTGACCTACCCGCAAACCGAGGCTTCGGAGGAGCACATCCTCTCCCAGGTGGTCACGCTCCTCGCGGAAACTTTGGCGGCGCCCATGGTCTGGATCGGCATAGTCCGCTGCGGTGAGACGGAATTGTCCCTTACCGCTGGGGCCGGCCCGGCTGCCCAGCCTTTTGTTGGCATCCGCCTCTCCGTTGATCCTGCCAAGCCCGAGGGCAATGGTCCGAGCGGCCAGGCCATCCGTTCGGGGCGCCCTTACATCTGCCACCGGGATGATCCGATCATGGCACCCTGGCGGGAGTTGGCCATGGCCAACGGCATTGAGGGCTTCGCCGGTGCACCTTTCTACTTTGGCGATGGCGACCGGGGTATCCTCTCCATTTACCGGCGCGATGGGGAGACTTTCCCCGAGGATCTCATCGATCTAATTTCCCGACTGGCGGAAGACCTGGGAGCCTTTTTTGGCCGACGGCAAACGGCGCTGGAATTGTTGCGTTTGCGCCATTACCAAAAAGTCGTGGAAATCCTGCATCAGGAAATGCTCCGTCAGCCACCCCCGGAGATACTTTATCAACGCTTGGCGCAACTGCTTTTGGAGTACACCGATGCCCTCGCGGTTGTGGTATGGATGGTGATACCGGGTGATGACTGGCTGCGGCAGGTGGCGGTAGAGGCGCGCGACCCGGAGCGCGCGGAGGCCCTGGCGCAACTGAAAGTTTCCCTGAATCCGGAACATTATCCCCACGGCAGGATGGCGACCGCCCGTACTTATCACGCGGGTGCCCCTATCATCATAGAAGACGTGTGGAAAGATCCGGATGTCCAATTGGGTTGGGGGGCATCATCCCTTTGGCAGGGGGTGCGCAGCCTCGGCGGATGGCCCATCTTTGCGGGAACAGGGACGATGCCGGTGGCCGTCCTCATGGTGGAATCGGCCGAGACCCGTTATTTCAGTCCGGAGTTGCAGAGCCTGCTCAATCAACTGGTGGGTAGTATTCATATTGCACTGGATGAATACCACAGCCGCCAGCAACTGGCGGCTGAGCGCGAGTCACATGCCTGGCAGGCCCATCACGACTACCTCACCGGTCTGCCCAATCGCTTGGGTCTCTCCCGGCGCCTGGGCGATGCCATGGCGCGGGCGTTGCGCCACGGGCGGCTCCTTGGGGTAGGCATCCTGGATCTCGACGACTTCAAGGCCATCAACGACACCCATGGGCATGCCACGGGCGACCGTCTGTTGATGGCCTTGGCGGGGCGCCTGAGCCAGGTCTTGCGGCATACGGACTTTGCGGCGCGCCTCGGGGGCGATGAGTTTGTGCTGGTTCTGGAGGATCTGCGTGACCTGGGAGACCTTGAAACCATCATTAGCAAAGTGGGTCAGATTATCGAAGCACCTTTCGATCTTGCCGAAGGCCTCAATCTCCAGGTGCGCGGCAGTATAGGCCTCACCATCTATCCATTGGATGACAGCGATGCCGACTTGCTCCTTCGCCATAGCGATCAAGCGCTTTATGCAAAAAAGGCAGAAAAAGGGCAGCGCGATCGCTTCTGGGGCTATTACAGCGACTCCCTGGATCAATACCATAAAGCCGGGAGAACACCACGGTCCTTGCTGGGAAGTGGTGGCCTGCGGGTTTTTTACCAGCCTATCCTGGATCTGACCAGTAATCGTGTCGTCAGGATAGAAGCCCTGGCCCGGCTGGAAAATAGTGAAGGTGTCATTCTCCTGCCAAAGGAATTTTTGCCCCAATTCAACCTTGAAGACCAGCGAACGCTGACGCAGTTAATGCTCACCCAGGCGATTACCGATCTCGCAGAACTGGATAATAGCGCCCATTCCCTCCGGCTATCGGTCAATGTTACGCCGGAATTGCTGCTTTCTGGTACCTGTCTGCGCTGTTTGGAGAACATTCTGCCGTCTAGCGGTATTAAGGCGGGGCGTATCACCCTGGAGATCCTGGAGGGTTGCAATTCCCTCTCCTTGGAGGAGGCCCGGGAGCGGATCCGCGAGGTGAAGGAACTTGGTCTGCGGGTCGCCTTGGATGATATCGGCAGCGCCTATTCTTCCCTGCTGCGACTGAAAGAGTTGCCTATCGACGAAATCAAGCTGGGCCAGGATTTTGTCCATACCCTGAAAACCAACCCCAATGGCTTTCATTTTATCGCCACGCTGCTGGACCTGAGTCGTAGCCTGCGCGTAGATTTCGTGGCCGAAGGATGCGAAACGGGTGATGTGCTTGATGCGCTGAAGGTTTTGAATGTCCCCATGGTCCAAGGCTACGCTATTGCCCCTGCCATGTCCTTCGATGTGCTCCGTGACTGGCTGTTACAGGCCCGACCTCTGCGCGAGGATTCCCTCCATAGCCTACTGGGTATTTATGCCTATCATCTTTCCAATTTCAGCCTGCTTCAGGGCATGGCATTGAAAAATCCTCAATGGCTGGCAGAAATACCGATGCAGGCGATACCATCATTCCCCATCAATCGTATCATTGCCTCTCGGGGTTTGACCGGTACCGCCATAGACGTCGCTCATCACACGTATCACCGGGCCCTGGAGGCGACGATCAATACCTTCAAAGCAGAGGGGATGGTGGATTGGACGGCGGCTGAGGATGCTGCGACCTTCTTTCAACAAAGCCTGCTAGAGGCAATTCGTGAGAAAAACGGCGATGGGAGTGCATAACCATAACAACGCCCGTGCCAAGTGCCGAATCCAGGATAAGCGCTATAGGGCAGCACTTTCTGCGGTATGATACATATAGACTGGGGCTATTGAGCTTCCTACGGGATCCCCGAATTCTTCCTTGATACGCACCAATTGGCGCTGATATTTCCCTTGGATCATCATCTGTATATCGGCTATAGGCCCTAGGGTATCGTAGGTGAGGAAAAAGCGTGGGCCACCATTGGCGTCAACCGAAATTAGTCCGATCCCTTGTTGCATGGTGGCCGGTACATCCGCGCGATGGTAAAGCACTGGAATCCAGTGTTGCGCTCCCAATTCATGAAATCCTTGCCCGGTCAACCAGACGTGTAGATTTTCCAATGGCGTACGTATCCGATCGGAAAGTCCCAGAATCCGCCATTGCAGGTCGGAGCCGTAGAGGAAAAGGCCCAGGCGATCCTTGCTGGCTTCATCCGTCCACAGAAAACGGCAACCAATGGCATGTGCTTTGTTCGATTTCTTGTGATCTTCCGCGATGATTTTTGCGGAAAACGGGATTTCCTGATTGGGTAAGATGATCGTACCGGTAATGATGCTATGGGCCGCTATCTTTTGTACGAGCCGCGAGTATATGCGAAAACCGGACAGGGAAATGTTCTCGGCGACCGCCAACTCGGAAGAGGCCAAAGGAACATCAATACGCACGGCCATGGGTACCGGGAAACGATAATCATTGCGCCGATGTCGGCGGAATATGGTGGTGACGATTACCAGTGTGGCCAGACCAAGATTGATGCAGGCCCAGAAAACGTTACCAATCAGCGCCCAGGCCGGAAGCGGAGCGTGCCCGGATAACCTCAAAACACCCACGGGAATGGCAATAGCATTGACCGCGAATATGGCATATTGGGGAATCATATAATGATGATCTCCATGCGCATGAGAGGACTCTTTGGGAGTCACGTGGAACCTGATCGTTCTTCTCAAAAATCCTGTGGTGGAGACGATCAGTGCCCAGAATCGCGCCATGTTGAACTGTTCTGTTTGCAGTATTCTGCCATAACCGCGATTAATTTCTTCAAAAGCAATAAACGTCAACAAGTAGTAAGGCAAGAAGTGCCAAAGAAACTGGCGCATACCGATATCTACGATGGGTAACCACCCCAAGAAAAGAACGACGCCCGGGGCGATATAAAAAATGGCTTTCTGCCAACCATCAAAATAGGTGATGGCCGATGCCAGATAATTCAGTCGCTGGGGGATGGTCAGACCGCGGGTAAGGAGGATGCCTTCCTTGCGCCAAACCTGCATCGCCCCCTGCCCCCAACGTATGCGCTGGGTCAGATACGGGCCAATGGCCAGGGGTGCCAGGCCATAAGCCAGAGGCTGGGCATGATACACGGACGCGTAGCCTTTTTTATGCAAGCGAAGGGAGGTATGAAGGTCTTCCGTGACCGTGCCGGTGGCAAAACCACCAATGGCATCCAGGGCAGATCGGCGGATAACGGCACAGCTACCGCAAAAAAAAGCGGAATTCCAGTAATCCTTGCCCCGTTGTATGACCCGGAAAAAGAGCGACTGTTCAGACCAGATACTATGACTTTTGGGGAGCTTCAGGTGTTGATAGGAGTCCAGATTGTAGAAATCCTGCGGTGTTTGCACAAAAGCCACGTTTTTATCATTGAAATAGCCCAAAGTTTTGGTGAGAAATTCCTTTGACGGCACATGATCCGCATCGAAAATTGCCAGGTAATCGGCATCTACCTGTTGGAGAGCGTTGTTTAAGGTACCGGCTTTGGCATGACTATTGTCCACACGGGTGATACAAGTGCAACCCAAGTCATGCGCAAGATGCTGCATTTCCGGGCGACGACCGTCGTCCAGAAGATAGGTCTGGTGCGGATAATCCATGTGGATGGCGCCGAGCAGGGTTTGGCGTACAATCGATAATGGTTCATTTAGGCTGGGGACCAGGACGGCTACCCGGAGGCCGGACGGCGCCGGCGGGGAATTGCGTATGGTCAGGCGCCAGGTCATAAATAGATGCAGCATAATGGTAAAAAAACTAAATAGCTCTGCTCCATATAAAATAATGGAAAATATCATATGGTTCTCATTCAATATTCCGGCGCGCCACGGGAGATACCATAACGCTGTCAATAAGAACAGGAGCACTATTATCCATGTTCCTTTGCTGAGGGATTCATAAGAAACCTGCTTATCCATAACAACCTCCTCCTACATCTTTATTTCTTGTTAGATAACAACCATGATAACGGTGATAGGCACTCTCTCGCTATGGTTGATATTCTCCACGCGCCCGATCAACAGGAGACGCTCCATAGCCATGAACCATGAACATTGAACAAGACGATCATTACACCCGGTTCGACGCGGCGGATCATCTCTGCCCATGCTTTTATCGATGCCTTGATATCTGCATGGATATCAGGTCCATAGCGACTGCTTTACCCACTTCCGTGTACGGGATAACAAATGAAAGGGAGGATGGAAAGTCGTCCTCCTGCCCTTTTCCGAGGTTCCAAATGCAATGATCGTACCAAACATCGGAATCCCTGCAGGATCAGGCGTCATGGGCAGGTCAAGCAGAAAAGCAAGGGGAATAGGGCACGGTATTTGTAGCAACTCTGAAACAACGATCCCAGAATTTTCCCGGAATCACCCGGTCATGCAGAAGTTTAATAATCAGATCAGAACGATGAAGTTTGTATCAGGAGAGGAACGGCAAGCCGACCAAGCCTTCAGATCCATCTGAGCGAAACCGCCCTCTACCCACAAAACCGGAACAAGCCGGCGTATTCCTGATAAATCACGGTATAACAATAAGTTAGGAGGCATTGCGAGCCATGTGCCAACGACTCAGGTTGCAAATACTTTACAGATGGCGAATGCCCATGGGTCAGCATTTTCATTACAACATGCTGATTATATGAATATTTAATAAGTGGCACGGGGATTGCTAAAAGAAAGGCGTCCCCCCGAAGTCTTGGGGACGCGTCAAAGCGACGAACCAGACCGATCGGGTGATCTCTCTGGGACCTTTTGGTAACACGAATCTTTGGAGGAAGTCATGAAAAAGTCAGCCATTTTAGTTTCGGCCATTTCCCTCGCCTTTGCTGGTTCTGCCTTTGCATGGACCACGCCGCCCGCCGTTCACGCCAGCAGCGACAAGACCACCACTGGTAAGGTATCGGGCAATTCGGTAAATACGTTCAGCGGAAAGAGCCAGTTTGGCAATAGCCAAACCAATATCGGCTCTGATGCGGTCATCAATGGCAGTGCGTTCAGAAATGCTGCCGGTGTGATTTCCGGCAACCAGAACAGTGGTGCCAACAGCGAGGCATCGAACCAGACCAACCTTCAGGTAAACACGGTTGCCGGTGTACTGGATACCTCGGCCAAGACCAATGGTTCGGGTGAGGTCAGCTCCAATACCGTTGAAGTGGGAACCATTGGCGCTACCATCAACTATGATGGTAACAGCTACATGGGTGATAATGCCTTCAGCTATGCCTCCGGCATCATCTCCGTGAACCAGAACAGCGGCGCCAACAGCCTGTTGCAGAACCAGACCAATGTGGAGGTGAATCAGTTGAGCCAAGCCTGTGCGAACGGCTCTTGTTTCGGCGGGACAGCGTATAGCTCGGCCGCGCTGAAGGGTATGGTCAAAGGTAACAGCCTTACCGTCTATACCAACCCTTCTAGCACTTATTATTACGGTTATTACGGTCGGCCGATGACCAACTACAACGCCAATGCCACCATCAATGGCGCTGCGTTTAGTAACGCCAGCGGTATCATCTCCGCCAGCCAGAACTCCGGTGCCAACAGTCTGCTGCAGAACCAGACGGTCGTACAGGCGAGCACCTTGGGCAAGAGCACCGGCCATCTGAGCGATACCTTGGGCGGAGCGGTGACCGGCAATATGCTGAAGGTGACCGCGACGGGCAATCCCTCTAATCCCTATCAGTTCACCCAAACCAACTATGCGGCCAATGCCACCATCGGCGGCACCGCCTTCTCCAATGCTGCGGGCGTGATTTCCGTGAACCAGAACACCGGCGCCAACAGCATGCTGCAAAACCAGACCTCGATCCAGGTCAACAAGTAAGTCACGCGATGCAAGGTGGGGGATGCCGGAGTCTCGGCATTCCTCATTTTTTCTAAGAATGTGAGGAGAGAGATCATGAACATTCGCATGCGTTACTTATTCATGACGGGTCTTTTGCTGTCCTGGGCACTCGGCGCGCAAGCGGCGGTCTTGCCCTTGGATGGCGCGTCCGCTTTGGCCGTTCTGGGTCATGCCGTAGGCACCCAGGCGTTAGTAAACTCTGCGGGCAAGGCTTTGCCCAACCAGAGTCTGTCCACTCTGGTGATGAATGGGGCCTCAGCGGGAAATACGGTAGGCAATGGGGTTGTTACCGGCAGCAACATCATCCAGGGCGGAGCCTTTGGCAATGCCTCCGGTTTTGTAACGGTCATTCAGAACTCCGGCAACAATGTTCTTATCCAGAATGCCATGCAGATCAACCTGACTATGCATTGACGGGAGTCTTTCATGTTTTATAAACGCTGGTTGTTGGCAATTACCCTATTATTGGTCACGCTGCCTCTGAGTCAGGGACGGGCCGTGGCCGATGTCTTTTTGACGACCGCCGGCGGTCAGTTCCGTATCCCCGTCAAAAGCATGAATGCCATGCGCTTTCAGTCGGTGATTCACCAGCAGTTTGATTTCAGTTGTGGATCGGCAGCCGTGGCCACGTTACTCACCTATAGCTATGACGATCCCACCAAAGAGATGAAAGTCTTCAAGTGGATGTGGGATCACGGTGATAAGCCAGTCATTGAGAAGGAGGGGTTCTCCCTTCTCGACATGAAAAACTATCTGGAAGCCCACGGCTTTGCCGCCAACGGCTTCCGGACCTCTTTAAGCAATCTGGTCAAGGTGAATTTGCCCGCCATTGCGCTCATCGATTTCAATGGTTACATGCATTTTGTGGTGGTCAAAGGGGTCGACCGGGAGGATGTGCTGGTCGGCGATCCGGCTTTGGGTCTACGCCTCATTCCCCGGAAATATTTTGATGCCATGTGGAAAAAAAATGGGATTCTTTTTGTCATTACCAGTGGGCCAGGCATCAAGATGGCCAAGGATACGTTTAACAATATTGCCGAATGGGACAAGGTACCACGGGCACCGCTGGCGGCGGCCATGCAGCAGCAACCACCCCTGGGTTCCTTTCTTCTGCTTCTGCCGCGGGCAGGGAGTTTTTGAAACACGTTAAATATAAGGAGGAAATGATCGTGATTAAGATCGCTTGCAAGTCGAATCAATCTTTCCAACGCCCACTCATAGGTATCGTGGCCATTCTTTGTATGGCAGGGCCGATCAGCGCATCGGCAATGTCTGTACTAGGGATCCCGGTCCCTAGCACGGAGTTAGCAAAATTGCGCGGTGGTTTCGATGTCGGGGGTATGGTGGTGAAGTTTGGTGTAGAGATGACCACCTATATCAATGGGATGCTGGCATCGCGCTCAGGTATTGATAGTGGCCCGAGCGGTAATAGTATAATGGCGTCGCAGAATACCGTCATTCAGCAGACTACGGTGGCGACACAGGGAAATGGTATGCAGCAGGTGGTGCAGGTGGGAAATGCGAACCAGGTTTCCAGCAGCCTCCTCAACCAGGCTACCAGTGCCTTGGCGGTGGTACAGAACAACCTCAATAATCAGGTGATTCAACATGCGACGGTGATCAATCTGGATGTCAGCAACGGTATCCGTACCCAGCAGTTGACTCAGATCGGTCAGTCCTTGCAGCAGGGTAACATTCGAAGTTTGGCCATCCCGTAGGCGGATATGGCGGGAAGGGGGATGCTATGTTTGAGAAGATGATACGGACGATGGTCAGTACCGGAATGGTGCTGGGGATATGGGCTTGGGCGCCGGTCATGGCGGCAGAGCCATCGGGCGATCAACCCCTTCCGGTAATGCGGCTGACAGCCTTCAATAGCGCAGCCATTGTCAGCAATGCCGCTTTGCGACAGGCCCGGGGCGGGGAAATGCTTGTTCCTGGCTTGGCGGCCTCTGCCCGCCAAATGCGGGTGGTCATGCTCTGGGATGAACTGCCCCCGGCCACATCCGCCAACGCCCAGGGCACGGGTGGCAGCTCCCGGGGCAACATCCAAGGTGGTGTCAGACCGATCGCGCCGCAGCCGGTGGTGCCAGCCCTGCCCAATTTGCAAAATCTGCCTGCGTCCGTGGGGCAGTCAGCGGGTTTCTTCAGCGGCAATTAAATGGCCATGGAAAAAGGGTGAGGAGCGGCAATGGCTCCTTCGTTTTTTTCGCTATGTGGCAATGAGGGATGGTAGCAGCCGATGCCAAAATCAACCCGAAGCCGTGAGGTGGACCTGGTTCTCTTGCCCCACTCCCATGGGGACGCAGGCATCATGGCGCGTAGGACGGAATATAAGGAAAAGAGAGGAATGGCAATGCGTTGTCGGATCGGCATGGTGGTACTGGTGGGGGTGTGCATGGGAGTGGAGCCGGCCATGGCTCAATCCTTGCTGCTGGGAGGCACGCAGTTGGCGCCGGGAAACTCCTATAGCTATCTGGGGGCGATCATGCCTTTTGCGGGTGCGCGTCTGGGATCCGGCTGGTTTGGGACGGTCTTTGCCAATTACCTGACTTATCATTACAACACTACACCGACGGTGAGCGTCAAGGCTCCTGGTATTCAGGGTGGTTTGGGGTATGCATGGCAGGGCGCCGCCTATCAGTTGGCCCTCTCGGGCGCTTTGGGTTATCAGTACTTTTCGCTCCATCCCGATCTCGGAGCAGGGGGGCCGGTGGGTGGCATCGTCACCTTCAGCCCCCAGATCCAGGCGAGCTACGATTTCACCCCCATGCTCTATGCCAGCACCATAGCCAGCTATTCCTTTGGCCAGCGCGCCTACTGGAGCCGGTTCCGGGGAGGGATCAGGCCGGTGTCCTGGCTGAGTTTCGGCCCCGAAGGTATCTTGCAGGGGGGGATCAATTATCGCATTCGCCAAGTAGGAGCCTTTATCTCCGTTGCCCTGGGTGATGGCTGGAGGGTGGAAGGGGAGGGTGGAGTCAACTACACCAGTGGTCTGGGCAGTACCGGATACGGAGGCTTTTCCTTCACCAAGACGCTGTAACCATGTCCCGGGAGGGCGGTAGAAAAAAACAGGGAGCCACGATGGGCTCCCGTGCGCATATCCATGACGCGATATGCCGCTATACCCCTAGAATGTGTAAGGGACCCGCAGGGTGAGTTGCACGTCGGGCGCTTGGCGCGTGGCGCCCACGGCCAGATTCAGATTGATTGCCGTGTTTTTATTGACGGTATAGGACCAGCCCACGAGGAAAGATCCCACTTCCAGGGTGGTGGCCAGGGGCGGGGTAATGCCACCCACTTTGGGCGGACTGACGATGCTTTGGCTGTAGCCCAGGCTGACCGAGGCGCGGTCGTTCAGGGACAGGCCCGCGCCAAAACCAAAGCCGATGGCGTTGCCCGGGCTGATGTAGGTGCCAGCGGCATTGTGGCCAATGTTCCACAAGTAGCTCACATTCCCGTAAAAAACGGCCGGATCTGAGGGATAGAGCACCGTGAGGCTGGGCTGCACACCCCAGAAACCGGTTCCGGTGGGCTGCTGTTCGAGAATGCCGGCGGGATAGCTCTGATAGGTGGGCATGCTGAACGGGCTGCTGCCTGTCATGCTTTTTACTTGCAAATTCGCAATGTAATAGGGCGAGCCATTACCCCCCTGATTGATCTGGTAATGCATGGAGAGCTCGATGTCTCCCAGACCGGATCCCGTACTGTTGAAGGCTTGCTGGACACCGTTATTGGTCAGGTTGGAGACGGACGTATTTTGTTGGGCATAGACGAAAGGTATCCTGAGGTCCATCTGCAGGCGGTTGGTCAGCCCGTAGCGAAAAGTGAGGCCCGTATAGACGGTGTCGTTGGTGTATTGCTGGATATTGATATTGCCAATGGCCAGCACCTGGGCCAGGACGAAGCCCTGGACAGCGGCGATGCTCGATGACGAGTGGGCGTATTGGATGA
>JAJYQY010000029.1 GCA_021794385.1 Pseudomonadota bacterium
AAGCAGAACGTGCCGGAGATTTTTTTCGTCTTCGACCAGTAAAATGGGCTTGGGCATGGCGTCGTATTCTCGCAGGGTCATGAACTGTTCAGGGTTGTCGGGAGGGAGGAGAGGGGATGGCGGGGCAGGCGCAGCACAAAGTCGGCACCCTTGGCGCTGGGGCGTAATTCCACCTGACCATCATGCACCATCATGATCTTGGTCACCACTGCCAGCCCCAACCCGCTGCCCTTGGTTTTGGTGGTGACGTAGGGCTTGAAGATGGTCTGCGCCTTTTCGCTGGGGATACCGGGACCATTGTCGCGCACGCCGATCAAGACATATTGGTCGGTGTCGGCGATGGCATATAAAGTGATCTTTCCACCTGCGGAAGGCACTGCATCAATGGCGTTGAGGATCAGGTTGCTGATGGCTTGCTCCAGCAGCGAAGCATCAAGAACGGCGTGCAGCCCCGGTACGCAGCGTAGGGAGACCTGAATGGACTTGGCCTCGAGATCGGCGGTATGGCGGGTGACGCTGCGGGTGAGCAGGGACAGGATGTCGGCCTCCACCCGCAGGGCGGCATAGGGCCTGCCGAAGTCGAGGAAGCCCTGCGTCATGTCATAGAGGCGCTTGACTTCCTCCTCGATGATGCGGAGGAACTCGTCCCGGTTCTCATCGTCACCATAGCGCACCAAAAAGCGCGCGGCGCCCCGGAGGGAGGAGAGGGCATTGCGAATTTCGTGGGCCACCTGCGCCGACATTTCGCCAATGGTGGCCATGCACTGCATGGCCTGCTGGCGCCGGTGCAGTTGATTCAACTCGTTCAGATGTTCGCGCAGGCGGGTTTCCACCCGCTTGAAGGCGAAGTCCAGGCGATGGAGTTCGTCACCATCGATGTTTGGCGGTGTAGGTGTTGGCTGGTCCTCCGTACGGAGCTGCGCTTCCATGCCCTCTATCTCCCCCAGGAGGCGCAGTACCGGCCGAGTCACCGCGCGGCTCACCAGATAGGCACCCAGTAAACCCATCAGCGCGGTAATGCCGCCCAGGATGAGTAAGCGATTTCTGGTCCTGTCCAGGCGGGCATTGACCAGGGCAGTGATTTTCCTGGAGTTGCCGTCCACCCATACCGCCCCAAGTCGATGGCCACCGGCGACAATGGGTCCATAAAAACGGGTCCCGCTATATCCAGTGACGTTGGGGAGCGGACGATGCTGAATCTGCCCCAGTTGAGATAAGTTGTCGCTGGCGACGATGATGCCGTGTCGATCGGCGATGGTGATGCGCTCCACCAATGGATTGTGTGTCTCGGCAAGCTTGCCCAGGGCGCCGCCGTCTTTCAGGAGGAGAGGATCGGTGGCGCTGGCGGCGAGATTGCTGGTCAGGCGTTGCAGTTCCGTTTGTACCTGACCGGTAAGGTCGTTGCGGACGGAGCTATAGAGAACAATGGCAATGAGGGCGTAAATCAGGGCGATGAGCGCGAGGACGAAGATCATGCTCTTTGCCGGCCAGGTCAATCGTTGCCACAGCCTGCCGGGAAGTTCAAGCAGCGCGTTGCGGGCCGGCGCGAAAGGGGCTGCTTTCGCGCCCTGTGCCATGCCGATATCAGGATTGGTGGGCTTCCGCCCTGCTTTGCCCCAATAAAACGCCTTTTCGGGCGTTCCGTTGGGGGTGATTTTGTGCGCGGGCCTATTCATGCGGGATGGGGATGAAGCGCGCAAAACCCGCGCCGGAGAGGGCGTTGGGTGCCAGGTGGAGCATTGCCTGCAGGAGCGCCTGCTGTTGTGCTGGCGAAAGGTGGCGATTCACCGCAAAGCTCCAGGGTGCCGCAGTACCCACCGTCATCAGCACAGTCCAGGCCCCGGGCAGGGCTTGGTCGAGGGAACTAAAGGTAGCCGCCCGGACGACGCCGAGGTCCGTCGATCCATTGGCGACACTGGTGAATACAGCACGCTCCGATCCCACCGCCTTCCAGATAAAGGACTGCGCTCCCTGCTCCCGGCTTTGCAAAGCCGGCAGGGCAGCCCCGCGCGCGCTGCAGTAGGGTCCGGCATAAGCTACGCGCAAAGGCGGTCGCAGGGCCTGGGCTGCCCGAGATACGGGCTCGCGGGCAATGATGGCAATGCGTTGCGCGTCGGGGTTGGGTAGCGAGCGTGCCAGCGGAATCATGGTGGGCTGCTCTGCCGCCACCATCGCCGGTGTCAGCAGGCTGAAGTCATAGGCGCCGCGACGGCCCTCCCGCACAAAGTCCTGCTCATTGGCAGGAATGACCAGGCGCACGGGGAGCCCGATTGCCCGCGCCAGGGCCTCCCGAAGGGGAGCAAAAATCTGGTAGGCGGCCATGGGGGTATAGGTGGGTGGAATGGCAAAGCTCATGGCCGTGGAGTTGCGCTTGGGCGTGAGCGCCACGCCAAAAAGGTCCGTATAGAGCGTGCGCAGCACGGCGTAATCCCCATCCTGTACCGGTTGGAATCCGCGCACCATGCCCGCCAATGCCGTCATGGCGGCTGGCGCATTCCGTGTTGCGGCCAGCAAAGCGGTTGTCAGCTTGACCCGTAGCGGTGCGGGCACTTTTCCCGAGGCGGCCAGCAGGTCACCGGGCCCCACGGGCGCCTGTCCGATCACCCGCAGCGTGCCCGCACGCAAGTATGGTGCCGCCACATTCTCCGCCACGGCGGTGGCATCATAAAAGCGGGCGGCCACATCCATGAGGGCGGTCTGATCGCTCCCCGTTTGCCGAAAGACGTGAAAGTCCTTCGGCGTCAGCCCGGCCTCCTGTAAAAGGGTGAGGGGGATCAGGGAGGATGCGGCGCAAGCGGGATCCCCCGAGACAAAACTGGATCCGCGCAGTTGCAAGACATTATGGATGGGGCTATCCCGGCGCACGACGATGACGCTGCGGTCGCCGCCCGGTGTGGGGATCACTTCCGTCAAGGGGAAATAGCGATCCTCATGGGCGACCTTGAGATAGGCGATGGGGCAAAAAAACGTGATCTGGGCTACAGGCATCTTCGCCTCGGCATAAAAGCTGTCGAGGTTGGCGCTGAAGTGCAAAGTCACCGTTTCTCCCGTTGCCTTGCCCAGATAGGCCGCCAGCGGGGCAAAGGCCGCATACATGGTGGCGGGGCTGCTTACCGG
>JAJYQY010000074.1 GCA_021794385.1 Pseudomonadota bacterium
TGGGTCTCCGGGCCGACGACATTCTCCTCCTGAATGTGGGCCGTCTGGCATTGGAGAAAAACATCCCTTGCGTGGTGGAGGCTTTCCGGGCGCTCAGCCAGCGTTGGCAAGGGCCGCAACGCCTGCACCTGGCGCTGGTGGGGGATGGACCGCTATTGGCGCAACTCCGCCGCGAAGTGACCGAAAACATGACGCTGGCGGGGATGCAAATCGGCGCGGACCTGGCACGCTGGTATGCCAGTGCCGATCTCTTTTGCTTTCCGTCGTGCAGCGAAACCTTCGGCAATGTCGTCCTGGAGGCCATGGCCAGCGGTCTGCCGGTGCTGGCCTATGATTGCCCGGGGGTCAATGAGCAGTTTCGTCACGGAGAGGAGGGGGTCTTACTCCCTCGGGATGGGGATTTTTCTGCGGCGATGGAGGCCCTCTGCCGCGAGCCGGACCGGCGACGGGTCATGGGCAATCGCGCTCGGCAACGTGCCGAGGGTTGCGACTGGGAAACAGTCTTTGATGAATTGCTCACGCACTATCAACGGGTATTGCAGTGCCACGACAAGGCAGCGGAAAGGTTGCTTGATCTGCCTTAAGGGAAGGTTAAGGCGGCCCGACTAGGATTGCTTCATTGACCGCAAAACGATGGGTATAGAGTTCGATTTGCGCCCGAACCGGAGTGCTTTCTGGATGGAGCCAATAGCATATCGTGACCATATCGTGGATAGGAAGGCATTATGGAAGTGATCGCTGCCGAGTTTTGTGACGCGCTCCCGGGGAAGGAATGCTGATGGCTGGCCGCCGCCGGCATGCGCGAGCGCCGGGGACCTTGCGGCATGGCGGCCTCGCCTTGATCCTGCTACTGTTGTTGTCGGGATGTGTGAGTTACCGGCCCTTGCCCTTGCACACGTCCGTTCCGACGGCGACCGATATTGATGCGCAGATTGCCGCTGCCCTGAAGCAGGCGCACCTGCCGCCGCAACAGGGGCTATCCATCGACTCTTCCCGGCCCCTCTCCGGGGAAGCCCTGGGCCTTATTGCCGTGTTGCTCAGTCCCAATCTGCAGGCCATGCGTGCCCAGGAGGGAGTTGCCCGGGCGCAGGTCTTTGCCGCCGGACTCCTGCCCGATCCACAGTTATCCTTGAGTGCCGATCTGCCCAGCAATGTGGCAGCGGGTTATTACAATGCCTACAACATGGCCTTGACCTGGAGTCTGGCCGCCCTGTTCACGCGCCCGGCAGATCTGGATATCGCCCGCGCCCAGGCGCGCTCCGTGCAGTATCAAGTGGCGTGGCAGGAATGGATGGTGGCGAATCAGGTGCGGCTTCTGACGCGACAACTCTATTATCTGGAGCGGCAGGAGGCCTTGACCCGTCGGGCCGCAGTCACGACACACAGGTTGTATCAGGCATCCCAGGAAAATCTCCGGGCGGGCGACGCCACCATCACCACGGCGACCTTGCGGCAGATCGCCTGGCTCGACAGTCAGGACCGGGCCTTGGCCTTGGCCCGGCAGATCACCAAGACCCGGCAGGATCTCAATAACCTGCTGGGCTTGCCCCCGGACACGAAGATCACTCTGGCGCCGCCGCATATAGGCGCCATGCCGAAGGATCCGGCTGCGTTGGTGGCCATGGCGGATCGTCAGCGCCTGGATCTCCTGGCCTTACGGGCTGGTTATCAGGCCCAGGAGGCGCGGGTCCGCCGCAGTATCCTGGGCCAGTACCCGGCCTTCAGCATCGGTCTGACGAAGACGGCAGACACCTCCAATATCCACACCTTGGGTCCCAGCGTCAGCCTCGACCTGCCCCTGTGGAATCGCAATCGCGGGGGCATCGCCATGGCGCAGGCCACCCGTGCCCAACTCCATGCGGAATACAGCGCGCGCCTTTTTCAGACCCGCGCCGAGATTTACGCCTTGGTGGCCGATTTACAGCGATTGGCGGCAGAAATCGCCCCGCTGGCCCGGGAAGTACCGCAACTGCAACGGGCCGAAGAGCGTCTGCGGAGGGCAGCCAGCGAGAGAAACGTGACCTTGATCGATTATGAAAGCGTGCGTAGCCAATCCTTAGCCAAGGGTCTGCAGTTGCTGGCGCTTCAGCAAGCCTATGCCGAACAGCAGGCGGCGCTGGCCATGGCCATCGGTAGCGCATGGAAGGGGCAACCATGAAGGGAGTGGGAAAGATGCGGCCACGAGCGTATGGGCCGAAGTGCATGGGGTGGAGAAGCCGCCGCTACATCATGGCGGTATTGCTTCTGTTGGGTCCATGCTGGGCGCCTGTCACTGCCATGGCGGAGGTGTCCGCATTGGTACAGATCACGCCAGTCCGCGTCATGGCGATGACAAATCGCCTGCGTGCATACGGGACGGTGGAGTTCTCACCCGAAGGCGGGCAGACCCTCTCCCTGGAGGCCGAGAGCCTGGTGAGCCAGGTCCTGGTGGCGGCCGGACAGCGGGTGCAGAAAGGGGAACCCTTGCTGCGGGTGGCACCAACCATCAACGATCAGTTGCAGATGGACCAGGCCCGGATCGCCGTGCGTTTTGCCGCGGATGACCTCCAGCGCCTGAAAGGGCTGCGGGATCGCCAGTTGGCCACCAATGCCGAAGTGCAGGCCGCCGCGCAAAATCTCGCCCGGGCCAAGGCCACTTTACGGGATATTGGCGCTCGTTTGCTGACGCTCCAGAGCGGTGCTTTGCGTGCACCCATGAACGGGGTGGTAGAATCGGTGACGGTACATCAAGGGGACCTGGTCCCTGCCGGTCAACCCTTGTTGCGTTTGAGCAAGGGCGATCAATTGCGGGTCCTGCTGGGGGTGGAACCAGAGGACCTGACCCGCGTCCACCGTGGCGACGTCGTGGAAATCCGGCCGGTCTATGGCGGTACTACGCCTGTCGCTGGCCGGGTTACCCAAATTTACTGGCAGGTGGACCCCAAAACCCGTTTGGCGCAAGTGGTGGTGCCCGTTCCGGCCAACCCGGCACTCTTGCCCGGCGGCATGGTCCATGCGCGCATCCTGGTGGGACAAGGTCAGGACCTGGCCATACCGGATAGTGCCGTCTTGCAGACCCAGGGCCGTTCCTATTGTTTCGTGGCCGTTCATGGGCGGGCC